>CAILAQ010000422.1 GCA_903832165.1 uncultured Bacteroidota bacterium
AGAAGAAGAAGAGGAGGAGGGGAGGTTATTGAACGCAACGGTAGTGCTTTGGGGAGTTCTGTGCATTTTGAAGCTGAAACGGTTATCTCCCAGCCGGATATTATCAACACTCACGGTATCCCAGTCGAACGGAAAGTTCAGGCTCATGCCGAGGGTGTTGTTCATAGCATCGGGTTTGAGGCCCAGCATCCCTTCCATGGCAGGCTGAAGCACCATAGTTTCACTCCAGGCCTGATGACGGCATACCCCGAAGTACTTATATTGAGTGCCGTGCAGAACCTCCTCGATATATCCAAGCGACCAGTTTTTGTACACCAGCAGGTTACTCATCATTTTTGAATAACCCTTCGCGTTGTATCCTGCAGCATAATCGCCCAAAGCTGCCCAGCCGGTAAACAGCGGCCATACGCTTCCGGTGTGATATCCTCCGGGGGCAAAGAATTTAGCTTTTTCGCTCACGATCCGTGTTCCCCAGTCGGTGGTGAAATTACAGGAAGCCAGCTGCTCCATCACAGCTTTTGATTTTGACAAATCCTTAATCTGGCCCCAGTATACAGGTATGGCGGTCATCACGGACGGTTCCGTCAGATAGGTTCCATCTTTGTATAATCCGTGATTGAAGAATTTCGTGGTTGGGTTCCAGAAATCCTTATTCAGTTTATTCAGCACGATTACTGCCTCATCCGAATATTTTTTTGCAAGATCATTGAGCCCGATATTTTTGGCCATATAAGCGGCCTGATTCAAAGCCTCACCCCAGCATGACACCATGTACTGGGTGGTATGCGTGCCATACAAATCGCCGCCTTCTTCCCATCCGTGACCCTGTTGGGTATTCTCGATCAGGTGGTCACCGTCGGTATCAGTTGAATAACAAAAATCGATGGCTTTCTTAATCGCCGGCCACTCTTTCCTGATCAATGCGGTGTCGCCTGAATGATGTAGAAATTTACCGGCTAACGCGATATATAACGGAGTGGCATCAGCCGCATCGTAATGGGCAATGCCTGAAGTAGTAAGTTCATGGTAGATTTTTCCTGAGATATCCTGATATCTGGAGAAGAGTTCCAGTACCGTTTTTACCCGGTCGAAGTCGCCATAATCCAGCACGGCAAAGCTGCTCCAGACGGCATCGCGACCAAAATACCAGGCATATCCGGGGCGACCGTTGACTTTGTGCCCGCCTTTCCATCCATAATCAGTTGTTGCATATCCGGCAACCAGTGAGCGCCCCACCCCGGGGGTATTCACGATAAACTTATCGGTGCCTGCGACAGCCCATTTATATCCGGTATTGAAATCAGCATCCGGACCGGTTATGCTGAGCTTGCCGCTGAAGAGCGATTTCGTGTTTTTCACTGCTGCCAGGTAAACGGCATTCGGGTCGAGCATCGCCCGCCTGTATGCGCTCATGGCTTCAGTGAGCCCGGTAGCCGAGGTGGCGATTACCACATCTAAAGACTCATCCGGGTTTAATGCGGCAGTCATTCCGGCTCTCACTTTCAGTCCGGTTCCTTTAGTTGCCTTCTGATCTGTTGCAGTCCTGTTGATGCCCACCACGGTAACAAAATCACCGGCTTTGTTCTGGATCACCCAGCCATTGAGACCCATATCCCAGCCGTATTTGATGGAGCCTGTAACCTTTTCAGAATAAGGCCACATGAACCTCAGATTGCTTGTAAAAGCCAGGCTGATGGACATTGGCTCAGCACCGGTATATTCATAGTGCACCACAGCCGTGCCATCAACCGGGTGGCAGGTAATAACTTCCCTAAGTGCTCCTTTATCGATCCTATAATTACGGATAAAGGATTCCGGACCGATCTCCACGCTGGGATTCAGTTCATTCAGAATTAGTGAATTGCCACTGGCGAATTTCACTGTAACCTCAAAATCCCGGATTGCCATAAAAGGATGCGCCCAGATTTCGTCGATACCCCCGGCTTCCTTGCCCATGATCACCATACGCTCACCGGCTATGTCCCACATATTTTTAGCTCCCGACGGATTAGTAAGGCTGATCGGATTTTTGGCAAGATTCCATTTCACAGGTGCGGCGCGGATAATATCTGCTGAGGAAAAATATTTTGCAGCAACTTTCCCGGGTTCGAAATCCCAATACCTTGCCACCGACTCTGTTCTATCTCCATTCAGGTATGCCAGCACATTAGAGGTGAATTTCTCCAGATGTGCGCGGTTATAGTTTGGCTGATTAAAATACAGGTATGCCCCTGCAGCAAGGATTTTCCCTTTGCCCAGCTGATATTCGGTGATCAGTTTACTATCCTCGTAAATAAAAATATACGCCCAGTCAACCGCAATCACTTTCCCTTGCGGCACAACATCTCCGAACCAACCTACGCGCCTGACCTTAACATCCTCCTTCGGGGCATAGGTGTAAGCACCACCCAGCAACCCGTCGAAGATGGGGTGGCTCCGGAATCCGTGCAGACCGAGCTTTCTGCCATTGCCCTCATCTTTCAGCTCAACGTAATTCGCGGAGGGTTTTGTGGACTCAACGCCCAGGTAAGGCAGCAGCCTCACTGCATCCATTGAAAGAAACAGGCTCCCGCCGGTCTCCACATATTTTTTCAGAGCCGCGATATTTTGCTTCGAGGTGTCGCTGGCTGTCAGCACGGAATCCGGTTTATGGTACCAGATCACCGGGCACTCTTTCAGGCTGCCATCCTTACCCAGTGAATTTATATCAATCTCCTTCACCGCATATTTTGCATCGCTCTGCAGGTATTCTCCCTGCAGGTACTTCAACGCCGCTCCCTGCTCTGCACCACCTTCACTCGTCTCCACAAACCCCAGTCTTCTTGTCTTCTTGTCTTCCTGTCTTCTTATCTCCCCGTCTCCCGTCTCTTTGTCTTCTTTAACGGCTTCTTCCCAATTCACCACATACCGCCACCAGTTATTCAGGTGCCCGTCGGCCGGGTTGATGCCGGGAAAATGCGGCAGGTGGCTGAACCACCATGACATATATCCTTCGTGCGAACATTGCCATTCGGTGCAGTCCACGGTACGGGTCATATCAGACTTGATATCGGGATAAAAATTCCATCCGTCGGCACAGGTGGTTACCGGGGTTTTGTTTACCCAATCGTAATCATGCGATCCGTTTGGTGGAAAATGAATATTCCCGATGTTGGCCTGTCCGGGATTAGGCGTTTCAAACTGGGTATATTTTTCCCAGTTATTCGGATTTGCCACTCCGCGTTCCCAACGGCCATAAAGGTGCCAGATCACAGACTCAGTGCGGTGACCATAGCTCTCAAGTGCCAGCGACATTTTTCGCTCGTAGTTAAGCCCCATCACTACGAGAAGCTTTTCATTCGTTGTGGTGGTAGTGGGATCGGAGTTCAACCAGAAACCCGTTTTCCCGCAATAGTTTGATTCATACATGCCGCCATAGGGAAACGACCATACCCAGACTTCATTGATCTCATCGCGATCGCGCATTTTATCGAATCCATAATGCTCAACGAACCTTTTATAATCGAAGTGCGTGCCAACATTTTTCAGCGTTTTCCAGTCGGGCTCCATAAGCAGACGCACCATTTCAGTCATGCCTACCGGCTGATTGTTATCGTTCCGGTTGGAGAAAAGCAGGGTGTCGTCGATGATTTTAACCACCTCATACTGCACTACACCGTGGCTTATTTTTTCAAGTGCTGCCTCATATTCCTTTGCAAGGTCGCGCGGATCGTTCCACATAAAAGTGCGGCCCGGGGTTTTCACGACCTCATGCATTTTTTTGCCGCCATATTGCGGAAGAGAAGGATCCTGCACGACGACGGCCACTTTAACCTTTATTGGCTGGTCGTTGGCAAGCTGTCCAAAGGCAGAGGGCAGAGGGCAAAAGGCAGAAATCAGGAAAAAGAAACAGGTCAGAAGAAAGAAGGGGCGGCGTTTCATGGCGTGAAGATTTGTTGGAATAAAAATACCGATTATTAGTTTCGCGGTATGCGACGGGGTTCCCGCCTTCGCGGGAATGACAACTCTTCGAGGACAACTTATTATTTTATCGTTTAATTATCAGGACTTTATTTTATTCGCCTTCGGATCGAAATGTTTAAATTATTAGATCCCAATGCAGAATTAAGAATGCTGAAGTATAAGATTCAGGTCACCATGAAGGAGCAGATTTCAACTTCATGAAGACCTGAATCTCGACCTTCTACCTCCCGCACTCCTCATCAATCTTCTGCGCATCAATGGATTCATCGAGGTAGATCTCCGTAAAATCGGGATTACAGGGGATAAATATCCGGCGTGCCAGGCGCTGGATATTCAGCAGGTGTTTGGCCGTGATATTATCCGTGGTGATATTTTTGCCCCCCGAGCCGGTGGCCAGGGTAAGTGAGGGCTGCAGTCCGTTATAGGTTCCACCCAGGGCCCCCTGCGAAGCGGGCGTATTGACCAGCAGCCGGCCGGCATTGGTGACCTCGGCAAAGTACATGATTTTGTCCTCCTCCTGCGAAAAAATGCTGATCGTGTGGCCCATGCCACCGTAGCTTACAATCCTTTTGCACATGTTGATGGCCTCGATAAAATCATCCACCACGTACATGGCAAGTATCGGGGCGAGGATCTCCAGCGACAGGGGATATTTTATGCCCACCTCATGATTGGCATACCGGACAATCAAAACGGTAGTGTCTTCCGGAACATCAATCCCCGCCATGGCTGCAATTTTACAAGCCGGCTGGCCGATCACATCGATGCTCATCGCCTTTTGTATCTTATTGAAAGCCACATCTTCCAGACGGTGCTTTTCTGCTTCGGTAAGAAAATACGCCTTTCGCTTTTTAAATTCCCCGATCAGTTTAGCAGCGTTGGCTTCTTTTATGACAAGCGATTGCTCACTGGCACAGACTGTACCGTAATCAAATGTTTTTGAAAGAATGATCTGCTCAACGGCAAAAGCCAGGTCGGCACTTGAGCCAATATAAACCGGCACATTTCCAGGTCCCACGCCGATAGCAGGATTTCCCGACTGATAGGCTGCCTTCACGAGGCTCACAGATCCGGTGGCCAGCACCAGAGCAATATCCTTATGACCCATCATCTCCAGGGTTTCTTCGGGTGTCGAGCGTTTGATCCACTGAATGCAATCCTCCGGAGCTCCTGCCTCAATGGCGGCCTCATAACAGACTCTCGCCGCCTCGCAGGTACATTTTTTCGCCGACCCGTGCGGACGAATGACAATCGGATTGCGCGTTTTCATCGAAATCAGGATCTTGAAAAGCGCTGTTGAGGTAGGGTTGGTTATTGGGGTCATGGCGAATATCGGCCCGATGGGTTTTGCCACTTCAGTGATTCCGGTCTCCTCGTCCTGCTTGAGAATTCCCGCTGTTTTCATGTCCTTTATATCACGATATACGTAACGGGTGGCAATCACATTCTTAGATACTTTATCCTGCCATTTGCCAATGCCGGTTTCGTCATGCGCCATTTTAGCCAGGATTACCCGGTGGTTGAATCCAGCTTCATAAACCGCCTTAACTATCTGATCGACTCTCTCCTGTGAGTAGGTACTGAATTTCTCCCCGGATATCCTCGCCCGCATCATGATTTCATCGATATCCAATCCTTTGGTCCTGATTTCTTCACTCATCATTCAAATTGTTGAGTTATGTTTTACGGCATCCACCTTGTTTACAATCATTCAATAAAATTAACTTGCATTCGAAAAAGTAAACTTAAACCTAAATTAACAGAAATAAAATGAAGCGGATTTATTTATTGACTATTGCCCTGTGTATGATACTCGCAGGGACCAGCATTCAGGCCCAGAAAAAGGTGGTCGATCAGATCATTTCTTTAGGCCAGACAGATAATCAGACGATGAACCATCTGGATGTGCTCTGTAACAGATTCGGAGGCCGCATTCTGGGCTCCGACGCTTATGATAATGCCGCAGACTGGTGCATAGCCCAGTTTAAAAAATGGGGCATGGAAGCTGAACTGGACGAGGCCGGAACATTACCGGTAGGATTCAACCGTGGTCCGTGGTTTGGCCGTCTGCTGGCCGAAAACGGGATGGACCTGCATTTTGCCACTCCATCTTATACCTCAGGAACTCATGGCGTTCAGCGCGGACATGTGCTGATCGAGCCAAAATCGCAGGCTGAATTTGATAAGATGAAAGGTGCGCTGAAGGGCGCATGGGTACTGATATCAGGCACCAACGGCGGCTGGCCGGTTGATTATTCGACCGATGCAGATGCCAGAAGAGCCAATATCATCCTTAGGAACGACACCATAAACCAGCAAAACCGGGATATTCAATCGGAAAATCGTAAAATCCGCCAGGCTGAGCAGGATTATCAGAAGGCATTGAAACTGGATCCCACTGCAGTTCGCGCTACTCCAAAAGTTGAAGAAAAGCAACCGATTCCATTGAATGAGGAACCTGCTCTTTTCTACAAGCAGATGCGCGAAGCCGGCATCCTTGGAATTATCCAGTCGGCACCGGTTCCAATCCAGTCACTCTTCGATCGGAATGTATGGAAGATGACCTTTGAAACTCTGCCTACAGTTCCCGATATCAAACTGGAAGACAAGCAGTACAAAATCATTGAGCAGATGGCGAAAGAACGCCGCTATTTCCAACTGGAATTTGATATCCGTAACTATTTCAAGATGGGACCGGTAAAATATTATAACGTAGTCGGCAAAATCAAAGGCACGAAATATCCCGATGAGTATGTGATCATGGGTGGTCACCTTGATTGTTTCGACGTTGCCTCAGGCGGCGTGGATGATGGTTCCGGTGCAACACCGGCCATGGAAGCTGCACGTTTGATCATGGCAGCCGGCGGAAAACCACAGCGTTCGATTCTGGTATGCCTGTGGGCTGGTGAAGAATTCGGTCTCCTGGGATCAAAAAGCTGGGTCGAGAAAAACACCAAGAACTGGGATAAAATCTCAAACTATTTCAACCGTGATGGTGGTCCGCTCGTTGCCAACAGCCTGACTGTTCCGGCAGACCTGTATGACGATTTCGCAAAAATCTGCGAACCATTGAACAGGATCAACCCTGATTTTCCGTTCACTCTCACCAAACGTGAAGGAGAACCTGGTCCAAGGCCAAACAGGGCCGGCGGATCAGATCATGCCTACTTTGCCATGAATGGAATCCCTACGCTGAGTTTCGGCCAGGCCGATCCAAAAGGATACAACTTTGATTACGGTGAGATCTGGCATACCGAGCGCGATATGTACAACAAAAGCATCGCGGAATATCAGAACCAGACTTCCTTAGTTACTGCAGTTGTCGTTTACGGAGTTGCCAACCTTGATAAAGTTCTTTCACGCAAGGGCCTGTATCAGCAGGCGCCGGCTAAATAACCGGGATAACTGAAAAAAAAGGGAGGGCCGACTGGCTCTCCCTTTTTTTTATCCTATCCGGGAATCAATAAATGATCGAAATCATTCTGACTGCTTGATCGTCATTAAAATACATCCTCAGGAAATATATCCCTTTCTGAGTCTTCAGGGTTTCCCAGCGAACAAAATTCTTGCCCTGATTACAATCCAGCTGATCGAAGCTTGCGACTTCCCTGCCTGTTATATCAACGATTTTCAGAATAACCTTACCGGGTTTTGGCAGGTCAAATGCGATCGTTGTTCCATACGCAAATGGATTCGGGTAATTAGTCAGATTATAATTAAAAGCGGCTGGATTAGTAAACGAATCCACGCCTGATGACGATTCAACGGTGATGGTTACGCTGGCCTGATCGCAATTCGTCGGGTTCAAAAGCTCGCAAATCTGATACACCAGCGTATACGTTCCTGCCACTATGCTGGCTCCAACAAGCACTGATGTACCGTGCAGTGAAATCTGCTGGCTCGAGGAGCTGACCATAGACAATATAACTTTTGTTGAATCAACAAAGGAAGGTCCCAGCTTATCGTTTTCCAAAACATTTTTCACGGCCACACCACCTATTCCTGCCACAACCTTTCCCGCATCGTCAATTGCTTCCAAACTGAGTCCCGATCCCGGATTTAAAACCGCTACCGAAACGGAAGCCGTTGAACAATGGTCCGGATTGAGCTTATCGCAGATCTGATAAACCAGGCTGTAAACTCCGGTTAAAGTTCCGGGGTCAACAATCACATCTGCACCTGACAATTTAACTTTCGGACTGGTGGTGCTTAACATGGTAAGGTTCACCAAACTCAAAGTGGGTGCACTGCAAATGA
>CAILAQ010000423.1 GCA_903832165.1 uncultured Bacteroidota bacterium
ATCCCTTTTCCCGCCAACCTTCCGGAATACTCCTAACGGTTTGCGGCCCGATCTGGCAACATACCTGGCAGACCTGAAGCCTGATTTCATTCGGTATCCCGGGGGCTGCTACGTGGAGGGCCTTTCGTGGGAATCTGCGCCCGACTGGCGCAAGATGGTGGTTCCCCCTGAGGAGCGTCCCGGCATGTGGGGATACTGGAAGTACCGTTCGACCGATGGATTTGGATACCATGAGTTTCTCCAGTTCTGCGAGCAGATCGGAGCCAAAGCTATGTATGTGGCATTTGCCGGCATGACCGTCCATCCGGATAATAACTGGCCGTTGGAAAACCTTGACACACTTATTCAGCAAACCATGGATGCCATAGAGTATGCGATAGGTCCTGTTACTTCAAAGTGGGGAGCTCAACGCGCTAGAATGGGACATCCTGAACTGTTTCCGCTTAAATACGTGGAGATCGGCAATGAGCACTATGCAGCTATTTATGGCGATTATTATGCAAAATTCAGAACAGCCATCAAAGCAAAATATCCTGACATGATCGTTCTGATGAGTATGTATTGGAGCGGGATTAACAGGCCGGCCATTGCTAAAGCCGGAGACACAAATATCGATATGATAGATGAGCATGCCTATCGTGAATCCAACTGGGTAAGAACCCGATTTGACTATTTTGATAAATACAAACGTACTCCCTGGGATATATACATTGGCGAATATGCCTCCCAGCGCGGCAAGGGCGACTGGTATTGTGATATGGGGGACGCTGTGTTTCAAATGATGATGGAAAAGAACGGTGACCTCGTAAAAATGGCCAGCTATGCTCCACTTTTTTGTAACCTCAACGACCGCAGCTGGGATGTCAATCTCATTGAATTCAATGCTTCCGGAAGTTATGCCCGGGCATCATACTATGTTCAGAAAGTATTCAACGAAACCCGCCCATCTGTTAACCTGGCTTCAACTATGGATGTTATGCCAAAGCCTGATACGGTCAGCCCGATTCTTGGTGGCCGAATCGGTCTGGGATCATGGAATACCCAAACTGAATTTAAAAATCTGGAAGTTCTGGATGCGAACGGCAAGCTTATTTTCAGGGATAATTTCCAGCATACCGGTCAATGGGAAAAACCGGTGGAAGGGAACTGGAAGTTCGAGAGTGGGGTGCTTAAGCAAACTGATCCGGAAGTAGCCGCTGCCCGCATGTTCCTGAAATCAGTAAAAATAACCACCGGTGAAATCCGGGTAAAGGCTCGACGTACAGGAGGATCTGAAGGATTTCTTGTCTATCTGAATGTGGAAAATAACGATCGTTTTTTCTTTGCCAATTACGGTGCTGCAGGAAATTCCTTTTCTGAAATGCAAGCCTGGGGAGCACCGGAGGGTTATGCCTACAAATCTCTGAAGAGCACTCGCGGGGCCATTGAAAACGACCGCTGGTATGATCTGAAAATCGTTATCGGACATAATCGCGCTGATATGTATCTCGACGGGCAACTGCTCTCGACCGCCACATTGGTGCCTATGGAATCGGTATTTTCAATTTCCGGATACGACACGGAAAACAAGATGCTGGTAGTTAAATTGGTAAACTATAATGCTGAACCATTGACAACCGATATCCACCTTAATGGTGCAACATCCGTTGGATCTAAAGGTCGCCATATCCTGATTCGCTCCGATAAGGTGACTGATGAGAACAATCTGATCGAGCCGAAAAAAATCATACCGGTCGAGATGGAACTCAATAATTGCTCGGATAATTTCCCGGTTTCAGTGCCTGGCCATTCGGTTAACGTTTTTTTGATTCCGGTCATTAAGTAACATAATTGGCTGGCTTTTTTATTGCTAATTTGACGTCGGGATTTAACTAAACCTCATAAAATGAAACTTTACCCGCTTGCCTGTCTTTCAGGCATGTTGATTCTGACAAGCTTTTCAGCTCATTCACAGGTTGCTGCAGTCAAGGTGGGTAACCGGATCGATGTCAGCATCGGCCAGAACCTTTTCACGCAATACATCTTTTCAGAAGATGAAAAGTATCCGTTTTTCTTTCCGGTAAATGGTCCGTCAGGATTCAGTGTCACCTCTATGAGAAACAGCCTTTATCCACACCATAGCTCACTGTTTTTCGGCTGCGACCGGGTAAACGGGGGAAATTACTGGCAGGAGGGGATCGACAGGGGCAGGATACGCACTCTTCGGGCTGAAATAATCAAAAGCGGCAAGGATTCAGTGGTGATTGAAAATGAGTGTATCTGGAGCCGGCCCGGGGCTGAATCTCCAATCAGGGATGTACGTACCATAACAATTACCGCTCCTTCCAAAGATCTTTATCAAATCGATTTTGATATTCGCCTGGATATGCTCATGGATGTTAAAATCGAGAAGACAAACCATTCTTTCTTCAGCGGTCGCATGGCGCCGGATCTCTCCGTGGTTAATGGCGGAATGGCCGTGAATGCCGAAGGTAACAGCGGCGAAACAGGCGATAATGGCACTTTTGGAAAGAAATCTCCCTGGATGGACTGCTACGGCATCAGAAATGGTAAAACTGAGGGAATTGCAATCTTCCAGCACCCATCCAACCCCTGGTATCCTTCCCCCTGGTTCACCCGCGATTATGGCTTCTTTTCTCCGACCCCCATGTACTGGCCTGCGGATGAAGCCGCTGGAACAACATTCAAAAAAGGCGATGCCCTCCATATGAAGTACCGCGTTCTGGTTCATAGCGGCGATACCAAGACCGCTGGCATTGCAGGAGAGTTTAAGAAATATGTGACAGGTGACTGGTGACCCTCAACGAGTTGTCATCCCCGCGAAGGCGGGGACCCCGTCGCATAACACGAATGCTTCGGCAAAGCTGTTTTTTTTGCTACTCCTTTTAATTTTCCCCTTCCCTTCTTTTTCTCAGTCTGTTTCCAACGACCCTGACGCCATCCAATGCCTAGGGAACGGCAAAATGTGCATCTATGAAAAGGGCCCGGATATAATAGCTGCGTATACCGGACCTTATTCCTCGCCTTGTTTTCTGGAAATGGAATGGATAAAAAGTGCAGGTGCTGAATCGCATTCTGACCGGAAATCAGGAACGGCTATCTGGACCCATAAAATAGTTGCCGGGTCTAATGGAATCGCAGAAATTGTGGATTTTGTTGATTCGGAAACCCCTTGTTTTTTAAGAAAAGTGAATGCCAAAAGCCAGATAATCTTTCGGATAAAACTGGCTAAAGACATAAAAGCGACGGATAATTCTGGACGGTTAAAACCCTGCAATGGAGCAACCGGACTCCTTATTGTTGTTCCATCGGGTTCAAGGATCTATCAGACCTATGTTTATCCAAGGATTTTGTACAGTCAGGTTGTCGTTTCAGGAAAAGCGAAAACCAAGCGTATTCCTGATTCAGGCGTCATCGATATCATATGCGAACCAGGCGAAAGCAGGATCTGCCTGATTGGTGGTCCTGAGTATCCTGATGTGATGAACTTTACTCAACAGATAATGGAATCATCGCAGGAGAAAATATTTAGCAGGACAAATATCTTTTGGCAGAATTTTACTCACCGGAGGAAGGATTTTAATTCGATACTCCCAGCTGCAACACCTTCAAAAACGAGGCTATTGCAAACGATCGATGATGTGGCGGTCCTCCTGAAAACGCAGCAGAGTAATCAGGGTGCCGTGATGGCCGGTTATCCTTACCCGCTGGGCTATGTCCGCGATCAGTATGGCGTTTCCAGAGGTTTGCTGGCACTGGGTTTGTATGATGAAGCGAAGGCCATTCTTAATTTCTATTGGGACATCTGGAAGAAATACGGGTATATTCATAATGCACAAGCCATTGGCATTGATGGGGTTTTTCATATACACGAGAATGACGAGGTTGAAATTACCGGCTATCTGATCCTTCAGGCCTTTGATTTACTGAATGCCACCAAGGATGTTGCCTTCATGGAGAAAATTTTCCCGATGCTTGAATGGGCCTTTAGCAGCCAGAAAAAAAATCTGGTTATTGATATGCTCCCTTTCAATGGCGACGAAACCTATGTTGCCGGAGGAATGCTGCCAAGATCGGCCCTTAACGACGGATCGGCTGAAGCCACTATGCTCTTTATTGAAAGCGGGCAAAAGTATCTGGATTGGGTTCAAAGCCATAATCTGAGGCCGCTGGATGAAATTGCCGAAAACAAAAAGATCGTAGAGCATGTCAGATCCGGCTTCAGGAAAAATTTCTGGCACGATGGTGAGCTGATTACAAACAATCCTGAACGGGCAAAAATGGCAGGATTGCCCAAATTCCGGCATGGAGTCTGTGAAGCAGGCGGTCCCGATTGTTTGATGAAGAAATACAATGGGATTGTCTGGACCGAATGCAATGTGAACGATCGCTATGTATGTGGTAATTGCATTAACGGCAAACCATTGCCAAGGATCCTGCCAAAGACTTATCACCTGCTTTCAGTTTCCCTGTCTCCCTTTTACATGAACTTTCGGCTGATACCCTATGGTCAGCTAAAACCGGTTGTAATGAAGATTGCGGGTCAAACGGAAGAAACCCGAACGGTGGGATATGATTATGGGTTTTTATTGGCCGCACTCACAAAACTAAACATGCCGGAATCATCGGCACAGTATCTTAAGACGTTATCCCTGACTGATCAGAATGGTGCCTGGTCAGAATATTATCTGAACGGACTGCCTAACGGCACGAGATACCGGCCATGGGAAAGCGCCATCAACCTTGAAGCATTGATCGATTTTGCATTGTCAAGATAAAAACGTAAATCGTAAAACAAATTTATATCATGAAAAAACTATCATCCCTCCTTTTTGTATTCGCCGTAATCGGATTTCTGGGAACTCAGGATGCTACTGCACAGAAGAAGGCCGGCCCTGTTTTCGTCGACGGCATGACGCAGGTGGTTCCGGAATTCAATAATCCAGCCGATTGGATCATTCATGACCTGTGGGTTGAAACCACCTTTGATACCGATGGCGACGGAAAGCTCGATCGTATGCATGTTGATGTTACACGGCCTAAGCAAACGGATACGGAGAAGCTGAAGCTTCCTGTAATCTATGAGTCGAGTCCGTATTTTGCAGGCACCGGCACCGGTGATCTCCAGTATTTCTGGAATCCGCGTCAGGAACTGAATACGGTCCCTGTACCCCGGAAGAAATTTCCCCCGATGGTTCCCCGGGTTGAGCGTCCGGTGATTTCAAAAGCACAGGTAGGCCGATGGGTACCACAAGGATATAGCGTTGTTCACTCCGAATCTCCTGGAACTGGTCTCTCGCAGGGATGTCCTACCGTTGGCGGCGATAACGAATCGCTGGCACCAAAAGCCGTCATCGACTGGCTGAATGGCCGCGCAAAGGGATATACCACCCCTGACGGGAATGAAGAGGTTATTGCTTATTGGACAACCGGTAAAGTTGGTATGACCGGCACTTCCTATGATGGCACGCTGCCGCTTGCTGCAGCCACCACCGGTGTCGAAGGTCTCGAAGTCATAATTCCGATCGCTCCGAACACTTCCTATTATCATTATTACCGTACCAACGGCCTGATCCGGCATCCGGGAGGATGGCTGGGTGAGGATATCGATGTATTGTATGATTTTATCCATAGCCAGCCCGAGCATTGCGACTATTGTGATTCCGTCGTTAAAGTGGGGCAAATGCTCGCTAATCACGACAGGGTTAAAGGCGACTATAATGATTGGTGGGCCGGGCGGGATTATCTGAACGACTTGGGCCCGATGAAATGTGCAATGCTCATGGCACACGGATTTAACGACTGGAATGTGGTCCCGGAACATAGTCTCCGGATTTATGAAGCAGTCAAAGCCAAAGGGTTACAAACAAAGATCTATTACACCCAGGGCGGTCATGGTGGGGAACCACCGGCAGAAATGATGAATAAATGGTTTGCACATTTCCTTCATGGGGTAGATAATGACGCCCTTGCAGGGCCAAAAGCTTATATCGTTCGTGAAAACGATGATAATAATAAGCCTACTCCCTATGCTGATTTCCCCAATCCTGAAGCTGCCCCTGTGAAATTCTATCTGAAGGCCGGTGCACCCAAAGCCGGTGAACTTCTTTTAGCCCAGCTGCCAAAACAAGGCAAAGAGAAATTTGTGGATAATGTCTCCTTCAGTGGAACAGCGCTTGCCCAGGCAGAATGGACAACCCACCGCCTTATGTACCTCTCGCCTGTTCTCAAGGAAGCTGTTCACCTTTCAGGCACATCATCAATAACTGTCAGGATGGCTTATAATAAGCCAGCTGCAAACCTTTCGATCTGGCTGGTTGAGCTTCCATGGACAGGCGGTCGTAACCCAAAAATTACTGATAACCTGATTACCCGTGGCTGGGCCGATCTGCAGAATTATAAATCGCTGAGCGAGAGTGAACCACTCGTTCCTGGAAAATTCTATGAAATGACCTTTAACCTCCAGCCCGATGATCAGATTATCCCGGCCGGGAAACAAATTGGTCTCATGATCTTTTCGAGCGACCGCGATTTTACTCTGTGGCCCGAGCCGGGTACCGAGCTGACTCTTGATGCCGATGCAACTTCACTGATGATGCCAATTGTCGGTGGTGCTGGTGCCTTTGCAAAAGCAGTAAAATAGTGACGCACGTAAGAATGTTGAGGCTCCAGTGCCAATTTTGAATTTTGAAATTACAGAATGAATTGTGACTTCATGGTACTTGAATCTCCAACTTCAGAATTCAGAATTGGTCCTCGAATCTCTAACTTTCAACTTCATTGAACCCTCTGTCATCCTCGCGAAACCGGGACCTTTACCCTAATAGTGAAAATATGAACAAGCTCCGCTCTATCCTGTCTGGCCTGTTATTGGCGACCCTTCTGTTTTCCTGTACCAACCCATCCACGTCTCCCGATCTTGGTTTAGCGACCATCAGGGATGGCAGGTCGAGGGCTAAAACCTCAGCTGCCCCGGGAGGTAGCAATGCTGACAGGATTCAATATATACAGCCCGGCGGGACTGCCGTGATCTTTGAAACAAAGGGGGCCGGAATAATCAATCATATCTGGCTGACTTTTAATGAAGCCAAACCAAACTGGCTGGAGAAAGGCGGTTCGGCTACTCCGGCTGATCTGATCATCCGGATGTATTGGGATAATGATACCCTACCCGCCGTGGAGGCTCCGATCGGTGATTTTTTTGCTTCCGGATTCGGACTGCGCAAGGAAGTCAGATCTTCTCAGGTTTTAGTTGAAGGGGGCGATGGTTACAACTGTTACTGGCAGATGCCATTTTATTCAGCTGCAAAAATCACCGTCACGAATGATGGGAAAAAGGCATCCCGCAGTTTCTACTTCCAGTTCGACTATACCGAGTATAAAAAGCTTCCTAAGAATACCGCCTATTTCTGCGCTCAATATCGTCAGGAATTCCCTGAGCAGCTGGGTCGTGACTATCTGATAGCTGATATAAGCGGGAAAGGGCATTATGTGGGGACTGTGATGTCAGTCCGCTCACGCAGTCCTTATTGGTTTGGTGAAGGAGATATCAAATACTATGTTGATGGCGAAAAGGATCCTTCGACATGGGGTACCGGAACAGAAGATTATTTTCTTAGCGCCTGGGGATTTACGGAGAATTTGAATTTATATTCAGGCTGTTCCTACATGAGTAAAGGGGAAGAGGACCTGGGTGCAAAATACACGCTCTATCGCTGGCACGTACAGGATCCATTGAGGTTTACAGAATCATTCCGCATGGAAATTGAACATACCGGATGGATTTCTGCTGATGAATCAGCAACGGGAAAAGTGGATGGACATGTGGAAAGGGAAGACGATATTGCAACTGTCGCTTTCTGGTACCAGCTGGGGCAGCCCAAACGGTTTGCTTCAGTGCCGCCCAATGAACAACGATTGCTGCCAAACCTTGAAACCATTATCGAGGCTAAGGATATGATCGGCTCTGTCAGGCATTCAGCAGGCAAAGTGGTGTTGGAGGAGGGCTTCGACTGGACCGGTAATCAGCAGATACTTTTTACTCCTTCTACGAATGATGCCTGGATGGAAGCCGACTTTACCGTTGATAAGGAGGAGTACCAGGGTTTGCTGTTAAAAATGAGCCATGACTTCAACTACGGGCAATACAAGCTGCGCATCGATGGAAATATTATTGCACGGGTGCCGATGACTATCGACTTCGATTTCAAGGATCCCAAAGTGGAACCCCGGATATTGAATTTTTATTCAGAGAAACTGAATGTTTATGATTACTATCTGGGCAGTGCAACACTAAAGCCTGGCAAACATACCATCCGGTTTGAAACGGTCGGTAAATCGCCAAATTCCTCCGGTAACGCTTTGGGCTTCGACTCTTTCAGACTGATGCAGCGCTGGCACAAGAAACGGCCCTCCCTGGGAGCTAACTCGGCCAAACAGGTAATCGGTGACAAGTGACGGGTGACGGGTGACCGAAGAATCGTGACCCGAAACGCGTGACACGTGAAACGGATGAAGTTACCCTCAGCGAGTTGTCATTCCCGCGGAGGCGGGAACCCCGTCCCATACCGCGAATCTAAGAAGAAGCTCCCGTAAACTGGTCTTCCTTATTCTTGAACATTACATTGAAGGTTGTCAGGCTTCCGTAAATCCTGGTGATATACTGCTCAAGGTCAACTTTTTCTTCATCAGTCAGGTTGCTCGCATTGATTCGCTGTTCCATAACCCTGACCCGGTCGCGGATCATC
>CAILAQ010000424.1 GCA_903832165.1 uncultured Bacteroidota bacterium
CGACCGTTCTGATCACAAAACCGGCCTCCCTTCCAGGAACAGCTACCGCAAGAGTTACTGCCGAAAACGGAACGACTGTTGTAATTTATTCCATTCTTTTGCAGCGAGGTAACCCTTCAACTGATGCCACCCTGATGAGGATTATGGTTGATGGCACTGATATTCAGGGTTTCAGCGTATCCACTTTGTCCTACGATATGAAGATGCCCTGCACCTATACGGGACTGCCTGCAGTAACCGCAACCACGACCAACATTTTTGCCTCGATATCCTATAATCATGTTGAGGCATTTCCCGGTGTGGATACCATTTATGTTGTAGCCCAGGATGGTATCACCAAACATAAATATGTGGTAAGGTTTACCAAGGATAATTGCAGCAGTGATGCCAGGTTGAGAGAGATCAAAATCAACGGACAGACGATAGCCGGATTTCATCCTGATATATTGGGTTACGACATGCCGCTTGACCGTTCAGTGTCAACACCGCCGGTGATTACCTGTGCAGCTAATATTGATGGGGCAACAGTAACCCTTACCCAGGCAACATCGATTCCGGGAACTGTAACGATCCGGGTTAAATCAATGGATAGTTTAATGGAAGTATTGTATACCATCAATATCAGATACAAATCCGTGGAAGCCAGATTGTCCGGTATATTAATTGACGGACAGTCATTTACCGAATTTAACCGTGATGTATTCAGATATACGTTCACCGGGTTGCCCGACAAAATGACCTTGCCCGTATTCACATTGCAAACCTCCAACGGCAATGCATCAACTGAGGTGGATAAGCAGGAGTTCAAGACCGCCGACGGATATTATAAGAAAATAATCATGACCGCAACCATCACCGCCGAAGATGGGGTTACCCGGCTGATCTACACCTTTGAAATGAATTTCGCCCTGACAGGTATTACTGATCTGGCTGCGGGTTCAGCACTTGAAGTTTTTCCTAATCCATCGAACGGCAGGATCGAAATTAATTATACCAACTTTACTTCCGGAGGAGCAAGGCTCGAAATAAAAGTGCTGGATATCACCGGTCGGGTAGTACGCAGTCTGAGCCCGGCATCTGCCGGCTCGATAACGAATATAGAAATGGATCTTTCCGAATGCCAGCCGGGGCTTTATTTTATCAGGGTTCAGAGTGGGCAGGATATTAAGATTAAGCGGATAAATATCAATTAGGGTGATAATGAAATGAAAAAAGGGACTGCAGTTAAGCGGTCCCTTTTTTTTTTAGTCGGGATGGAGAGATTTGAACTCTCGACCCCTCGCCCCCCAGACGAATACTCTAACCATGCTGAGCTACATCCCGAATGGCTGCAAAGGTAAGAGATTTTTGGTTTTTTTCAAGCCGGATTTTGTGGTACTTTTGACTGATTAAAGAAAATTATTATGATCCAATTCGCCACCCTCAACACCGATCCTAAAGCCACCAAAACCAACCTGACATCAGAAGTTAAGGAGCATGTTCATGTCCTTATCCTGGGCTCCGGTCCGGCCGGATACACCGCCGCGATTTATGCTGCCCGGGCAAACAAGAAGCCCGTGCTTTATCAGGGATTGCAGGCTGGAGGTCAGTTAACAACCACTACGGAAGTCGATAATTTTCCTGGTTATCCCGATGGGGTTACCGGTCCGGAAATGATGGAGCAGCTGCAACGACAGGCGGAGCGGTTTGGTACCGAAGTTCGCTGGGGACTGGCCACGGCGGTGGATTTCACCGGCCCGAAACATAAAGTATGGATCGATGAGGATTACCTGATCGAGGCCGATGCTGTCATTATTGCCACTGGTGCCACGGCTAAATATCTCGGACTGGAATCGGAAGAGAAATTCAGGGGATCGGGCGTGTCCGCATGCGCTACGTGCGACGGTTTCTTCTATCGCGGACAGGATGTGGTTGTTGTAGGCGGAGGCGATACTGCAGCTGAAGAAGCGACCTATCTGGCGGGTATGTGCCGTAAAGTATACCTGGTGGTCAGGAAAAATTATCTGCGGGCGTCAAAAGCAATGCAGGACAGGGTCATGAGAACCGCCAATATCGAGGTATTATATGAGCACGTTACCAAAGAAATTGTGGGCGATCAAACGGTAAACGGAGTTCTTCTGACAAATGCCGGCGGGGAATTGGTTAAGCTTGATGTTACCGGCTACTTCGTTGCGATCGGCCACCAGCCAAATTCTGATATTTTCAAGCCCTATATTGACATGGATGAAACAGGATACATCAATACCATTCCCGGTACTTCCAAAACAAATGTGCCCGGTGTGTTCGCCTGCGGTGATGTCCAGGATAAACACTATCGGCAGGCAATAACTGCGGCCGGATCCGGCTGCATGGCGGCGCTGGATGCAGAGCGGTTTCTGGGATAATACTTAAGGCAGAGGGCAGAGGGCAGAAGGCAGAAATTAGTAATAAGACTTAGGAGTTAAGTTTTAAGTGAAGTAACCACGTTTAGGCTCACTTATCAATAGCAGTGGGTTTCAACCCGTGGTAAGTGTAAGTTAGGAAAGAAGTTTTA
>CAILAQ010000425.1 GCA_903832165.1 uncultured Bacteroidota bacterium
ACTGAAGGGATGGAATTATTCGATAAATCCGGCCTTTTTTACTCACGAAGGATTGGGAAACGCCCCACGAATTATTATTCAGCGTGGGACAATTTGCAGGATGGTGAAACTGTTGTTCAGAATCCGGAGGAGGCTAAGTTGATTAATGTCACGAAAATCTCCGGACGTAATACTAAAAATCTGGGCGTAGGTTTTCTTAATGCAATGACAGCCAATACTTATGCTGAAGTTTTAGGTCCGGATGACAGCAGGCGACGTGTTTTGACCGATCCTTTCAGTAATTATAACATGATTGTCCTTGACCAGGTCTTTGGCAGAAGCAGTTATGTGAATCTTACCAATACAAACGTCCTTACCCCTTCAACCACCCGCATGGCCAATGTTACGAACCTCTCGGTAAGGTTGCGTGACAAGGCCAACCGTTTCGGTGTTTCGGGAAGTGCGGCTGCCAGTATGATTTATGATTCATTATCCGGCAAACCGGTATCGGGTCATTCCATGAATTTCGCGATTGGTAAATATGGCGGCGCATTTACCAGCTCCTATGTTTTTGGACTAATTTCTGATACTTATAATCCCAATGATATGGGGTATCTGAGGAACAATAACTCCATCGGCCATGATCTTACTTTTTCCCATAAAATTGTTCAGCCTTTCTGGATTCTGAATTCACTTAGTAACAGTTTGGGTTTCGAGTATAATCAGATATACAAGGGAAGGGAATATTCGGAGTTTAACATCAGTTGGTCCACTCACCTTTTATACAGGAATTATTGGGATACCCGGATTTCGCTGGAATTAAGTCCGGTGGAAACTCATGACTGGTACGAACCCCGGGTTGCAGACCGTTATTTTGTTCGACCTGCCTATTGGATGTTTAACCTTGGCGGTTCCACTGATTACCGGAAAAAGGTTGCTGCAGATGCTGGTGTTCAGTGGTTCAGAAATGCGAGGGGTAATCGTGCTTTCCAGGTAAGTGTGCAGCCCAGGTTCAGACTGAATAACAAGTTCAGTTTTTATCCATCGGTAAAATTTGTTAATGATCTTGGTGATGAGGGATATGTTACAAGAGAGGATAATGGCTTTCTGGTTTTCGGTAAAAGGGACATTAAGACCGTAACAAACTCGCTGTCAGGATCCTATGTTTTTAATAATAAATCTGCATTAAGCCTGGCATTAAGGCATTATTGGTCGCAGGTGAAATATTTGAATTATTATCAGCTGGATTCCAAAGGGGAATTGCAGGATTATCCTGAATTTGCAGGAAACGAGAATCTTAATTTCAATATTTTCAATATCGATCTTGAATATGCATTGAATTTTGCCCCGGGAAGTTACCTTACTGTTGTATGGAAGAACAATGTTTCTAAAAATGAAACTATAGATACCCAGGCAATTCTTTCCTATTGGGAGAATTTGCAGGGGACTCTGATATCACCCCAAACCAATTCCTTTTCCATTAAGGTGATCTATTATCTCGACTATAAGCGGGTACTGCCTGGTCAGAAAAGGTGATTTTTGCCGGGGACGGATTATTCCGTTACTTTACGGAAGAAAGAATTCGTTTATGATCCATGTTCAGGAAATCAGAAAATCATTCGGGAACCTTGAAGTTCTTAAGGGCATTGATCTGCAAATATCCTCCGGTGAGATTGTATCTATTGTAGGACCCAGTGGTGCAGGGAAAACCACTCTTCTTCAGATCATGGGGACGCTCGATAGGCCCGATTCAGGAAATATAAGGATCCGTGATACTGAGGTTAGCACTATGGACGATCGTAAACTTGCTGCGTTCCGCAACCGCGAAATCGGATTTGTTTTTCAGTTTCACCATCTTTTGCCGGAATTTACAGCGCTGGAGAATGTATGCATCCCTGCATTTATAGGCAATACTCCGAAAAGTATGGCAGAAAAGAGAGCCGCTGAATTACTGGATTACCTTCGGCTGGCAGATCGCATGGATCACAAGCCGGCTGAGCTGTCAGGCGGTGAAAAACAGCGGGTTGCCATTGCAAGGGCGCTGATGAATAATCCTGCGGTTATTTTGGCAGACGAGCCTTCCGGAAATCTGGATTCCGAGAATCAGCGCGAGCTTCACCAGCTTTTCCTTAAATTGAGAGATGAATTCCATCAGACTTTTGTGATCGTTACTCACGATACCGCCCTGGCAACCCTGTCAGACAGGATTATTACCATGCGCGACGGACGTATAGTTGCCAGCTAGGCTATGTCCGGAATCAGCCGCAGGGAGATTCGGGATCTGCTTATAGCAAAGCATGATCAATACAACCGGCCTGAATTCATTATGAATGATCCCATTCAGGTGCCGCATTCCTTCTCAATTAAAGAAGATATTGAAATTGCTTCATTTCTTACGTCAACAATTGCCTGGGGAAACAGGGCTTCAATCATAAAAAGTGCCACGGGAATGATGGACCGGATGGACCGCGCCCCCGCCGATTTTATCCGTGGTGCTGATTCCGCTGATCTGGAAAGGCTGTCCGGCTTTGTACACAGGACATTCAATTCAACTGATCTTACCTGCTTTATCGGTGGTCTTCAGGAGATTTATAAGGTTCATGGCGGACTGGAGAAAGTGTTTGCTGAAGGATACAGGGCTGGTGGTATTTCCGGTTCCCTGGTGAACTTCAGGAGGGTTTTTGTTTCATCAGGATTGTCGGGCAGGACCATGAAGCATGTTTCAGATGTGGAGAAAGGGTCGGCTGCTAAAAGGCTTAACCTTTTCCTGATGTGGATGGTTCGTCATGACAATCGGGGCGTGCATTTTGGGTTATGGAAAGGGATATCTCCCGCTGACCTGATGATCCCGCTGGATACGCATGTGGCAAGAGTGGCACGATCGCTGGGTCTGCTGAAAAGAAAAACCAACGACTGGCTGGCTGTTGCCGAACTGACTTCCGCCTTAAGGAAGATGGATCCCGAAGATCCATGCAGATTTGATTTCAGCCTGTTTGGGCTGGGAGTTTTTGAACATTTTTGATATGTCTAACGATTGGTTTCAGTTTCGTAAATTTTTAATCCGCCAGGATCAATCGGCCATGAAAGTGGGTACCGACGGCGTTTTGCTAGGGGCCTGGGCCGATTGCGAAAAGTGCAGGTCCGTATTGGACATTGGTACAGGAACAGGATTAATTGCATTAATGATTGCGCAACGAAATCCTGAGGCTGTTATTGATGCACTGGAAATTGATGCTGATGCCGCCAGACAGGCCGGTGAAAATATCGCGGCATCCCTCTGGGCGGATCGCGTTAGGGTTGACAAGGCAAATTTTCTGACCTGGAAATGGGATCGGGAAGGTCAATTCAATCTGATCATTTGCAATCCTCCCTTTTTCACCCGATCGCTTAAAAATCCTGATATCCAAAGGGCTGCAGCACGCCATGACGATGATCTTCCCCTAGGCCCGCTCATAATAAAGTCAGCTGAACTGCTAAGCAGTGATGGTAAGCTGGCTATGATCCTGCCAATCACAAGAGTGGAGGAAGCGATGATGACGGCAAATGTAAATGGCCTGTTTTTATATCGACAGCTCAATATCCGGGGAAATGCCCGGGCACCTTTTAAGCGCGCTCTGATGGAATGGGGCTGGGAAAGCAGAGCAGCGGAAATAGGCGAATTGGTTATAGAGACGATGGAGAGAGGGGCGTATACTGAGGAGTATAAGAGGCTGACAGGTGCGTTTTATCTTTGAGATTCGTGGTATGGGACGGGGTCCCATGCAGAATATCGTGGTATGCGACGGGGTCCCCGCCTCCGGCTTCGCCTTCGCGGGGATGACAACTCTCCGAGGGAGATCTTAGAATTGGCAAATTAGCACATTGTCACATTATCTTAGATTTCGTCTTCTTCTTCGATAAATTTTATGCCGTATTGTTCGAGTTCGGTGAGAATCGGGAGATAAAACTCCCTTGTGGTGGGTACCTGAACTCCGACAGCACGTATTTTGCCTGTCAGAACGAGGCGGGTAGCGATAGCAAGCGGTGTGCCGACAGTCATGGACATGGCTGTCTGCCGCTGGTCTTTTCCGATGACTACCAGAGACGATTTATGTTGATAATTTTTCCCATTCATTTGATAGCCGAACAAATGTTGCATAACGATCATGTCTTTATCGTCTGGTTCTAGTCCCCATTTCTGCTCCAGCTTGTGTTGCAGGATCTGAGCCGGAGTTGCATTATGCAAGCCTACAGGAGTTTTTTCAAATAGTCCGAGCCAGGCTAACTTGTTGATGATGTCTCCATCGGAAGGGATATTCAGGTAAGCTCCAAGCTTTTCAGCAATAGTTCCCGGTAATCCTGCCGGCAGGAATGATTCTGTAAATTCGAGCCAGGTTTGATTGCCTGAATAATCCATGGTGTAGCTGTCGTCGGTCAGTCCAAGCTGCACGAAAACATTCCATGCTTCGCAGTATCCGGGCCGCCTCATGGTTCCGCGGATCATGGTTTTTATATCCGGCAGGTTATAAACTTCCCTGTATTGCAATGAATCGCGGTTCGGATAAACCTCAAATTCGCCGAGATCAAGGACAGATATCTTTTCTGCAGAACGATAAAGCTGATGATACGGAATGTATTTATACTGTCCGTCACGGATGAACATCGAGGTGCCTTGTCCGGCCAGTACCACATTGCGCGGATTCCAGGTAAATTTGTAATGCCATGGGTTATTATCAGATTCGGGGGCGATCAATCCGCCTGTGTAAGAGCGGAATCCGGTAAGTTTGCCACCCCTGGCGCGGATGGCATCAATAACGCGCATAGCCGACATATGATCAATGCCGGGGTCGACGCCGAGTTCGTTAAAAAACAATAATCCTTTCTGTCGCGCGAGATAATCCAGACGACGGATTTCCGGTGAAACATAAGAAGCAGTGAGCATGCTGCGGCCGTTTTCCAGACAAGCATCAGCAACCATGGGGTGGAATCGTGCAGGCAGCATGGATATCACAATATCAGCATCTTTGATGTGCCTGGTTTTATCGGAGTCCTTGAAAATATCAAATGATACAGCCGTTCCCCTCGGATGTCCGTCGATCTTCTGCTTGGCAGCGGCATAATCTATGTCTCCGACGGTAACGACCCAATCTTCCTTTTCAGCATGAAATAGCAGATAATCAATCAGGCTCGACGTGCTTAACCCTGAGCCCAGTACCAGAATGCGCTTCATTGTATTTCAGATATTCGGTTGTTCTGCTAAAGTACACAATTGACACGGTTCAAAAGCGTTTTGGACAAGGCAACAAGCGGATAAATTTTATCTTTGTTCAAATCGAAATCTTAAGGATGGCATTAAACGAACCACTGGTCGATACACCGCTGATGAAGCAATACATGGCGGTTAAGCATAAATATCCCGATGCGGTATTACTGTTCAGGGTAGGGGATTTTTATGAAACTTTTTCGGAAGATGCCATCAAGGCGTCAAAAATTCTGGGAATTACACTGACAAGGCGCGCCAATGGAGCGGCTTCGTTTGTTGAGCTTGCCGGATTTCCATATCATGCCCTGGATACCTATCTGCCAAAATTGGTAAGGGCAGGGGAACGGGTTGCCATTTGTGAGCAGCTTGAGGATCCTAAACTCACAAAAAAAATCGTAAGAAGAGGGGTTACTGAGCTGATCACTCCCGGGGTTTCCATTAACGACCAGATACTCGAGCACAAGGAAAATAACTTTCTTGCGGCTGTTCATATTGAGCGCCATGCAGCCGGGGTGTCATTTATAAATATCTCTACCGGTGAGTTTGTTACAGCCGAAGGTTCTTTTGAGTATATCGATAAGCTACTGAATAACTTTGCTCCCAAAGAGGTATTGTTCGAGCGTGGAAAAGAGAAGCTCTTTGAGAGTTACTTCGGCTATAAGTTTTATACTTATAAGCTCGATGACTGGATTTTTACCGCCGATGCAGCGCGGGAACGGCTGCTTCAGCAGTTTGAAACGACCACGCTCAAGGGATTCGGAATTGCCAGCATGGAATTCGCAATGGTATCTGCCGGTGCCATCCTCCACTATCTTGATCTGACTCAACATGAGCGGACAAAACATATCCAGTCAATTTCAAGGATAGAGGAAGATAAATATGTATGGCTCGATAAATTCACTATACGAAATCTTGAACTTTTCCAGTCGATAAATGATGGTGGCAAAACCCTGATTGATGTGATCGATCAAACTATTTCGCCAATCGGTGCCAGGATGCTTAAGCGATGGATGGCACTGCCATTAAAGGAGATACAGCTCCTGAACGAACGATATAATGTGGTGGAGTATTTTTTGAAGCATCCGGATTTTCGTGAGCATATCGAGGATCAGATCAGGCATATCGGTGACCTGGAAAGGTTGATCTCAAAGGCTGCCGTCGCCCGGATCAGTCCCCGTGAGGTTGTACAGCTGCGCTTTGCTCTTTCGGCCATTGAACCGGTAAAGCTTGCCTGTGAATTATCAGATGATGCTACCCTCCGGCGGATTGGAGAGCAGCTTAATGTATGCCGCACCATCCGCGACAGGATTGAAAAGGAAATTGTGGTCGATGCGCCGAACCAGGTCGGTAAGGGACGCGTGATTGCCGCCGGAGTTGTTCCGGATCTGGATGAATTGCGTGACATGGCCTTTTCCGGCAAGGATTATCTGGCCAACCTTCAGGAGCGCGAAAGTCAGCGGACCGGAATTACCTCCTTAAAGGTCGGGTTCAATAACATTTTCGGATACTATTTTGAAGTGCGAAATCTGCATAAGGAAAAGGTGCCGCCGGAATGGACCCGGAAACAAACTCTTGTAGGGGCTGAACGATATATCAATGAAGAGCTTAAAGAGTATGAGACCAAGATTCTGGGTGCCGAGGAGAAGATCCTGGAGATAGAGACACGGCTGTTTAATGAGCTGGTAGTTGCCCTGTCGGATTATATCACTCCGGTGCAGCTCGATGCCCGGCTGATTGCCACTCTCGATGTTTTGAGATCCTTTACCTCCATTGCGCTGTCTAACCGTTATATCAGACCCGTATTGACAGAGGAGAATGTTTTGGATATTCATCAGGGCCGACATCCGGTTATCGAAAAACAATTGCCCACCGGTGAGGAATATATAGCAAATGACCTTTATCTGGATACAGAAACACAGCAGATTATAATTATCACCGGTCCAAATATGGCGGGTAAGTCGGCACTCCTGAGGCAAACCGCATTGATCGTTCTCCTTGCTCAGATCGGCTGTTTTGTGCCGGCGGAATCTGCAACAGTAGGTATTGTCGACAAGATATTCACCCGTGTCGGTGCGTCGGACAACCTCTCTCTCGGGGAATCAACATTTATGGTTGAAATGACTGAGGCGGCCAGTATCATTAATAACCTGTCGCCAAAATCATTGGTTCTGTTTGATGAACTTGGCCGCGGAACAAGTACCTATGATGGGATCTCCATTGCCTGGTCTATCGTCGAATATATTCACGAACATCCCACAGCTAGAGCTAAAACCTTGTTTGCTACTCATTACCATGAGCTTAACGAAATGGAAGGGTCCTTTGGCAGGGTTAAAAACTTTAACGTCTCCGTAAGAGAGCTCAATAATAAAGTGATTTTTCTTCGTAAGCTGGTTCGGGGAGGAAGTGAGCATAGTTTTGGTATTCATGTTGCCAGGATGGCCGGTATGCCGAAATCCATTGTTGCCCGGGCAAATGATATCCTCAAAGAACTCGAATCTTCGCATCGCACCGAATTAACCCGGGAACCCGTTAAGGAACTTGCAAATCACAGGGAGGGCATGCAATTATCGTTTTTTCAGCTGGATGATCCCGTTTTAAAACAGATCCGCGATGAAATTGCAAAATTGGATATCAATAATTTAACCCCGATGGAGGCGCTGAATAAGCTCAATGATATTAAGCGGATTACGGGATTAAAATAATGTGCCAATGTGCTAATGTGCTAATATGCCAATTGAAAAATTAGCCAATTTGAGAAGGGGAATTGGATTCACTTGTCAATAGCCGCCGGTTTCAACCGGCGGATTAATTTTGAAATAGCAATAATTGTTCGAGGCCGGCCATTTTGATAATCTTGAGAACATCAGGAAGGGGATCGGTCAGGTACATCTTACAGCTATTCCTTGAGGCCAGTTTTAAGCCTGAAATTAAGAGTCGTATTCCTGCCGAGGATAAATAGGTTACTCCGGAGAAATCGATCACGACATCTTTTCTTATGTCGTTGAGTAAGCCATAAAACCAATGAGCAACGGAATCTGCACCGTTCGTGTCGAGGGTTCCTTTGAAAGCCAGCACCAGGTTGACTTCATTTTCACTGACGATTTTCATTTCCATGATCCGGGCTTTTTTACTTTTACGGTCTAAATATAGTCATGAAACTCTGAAACTCTGAAACCCTGAAACCCTGAAACCCTGAAACCCTGAAACCCTGAAACCCTGAAA
>CAILAQ010000426.1 GCA_903832165.1 uncultured Bacteroidota bacterium
ATCAGGCGGCCACAACGTATACGCTGGAGGGAGCTTTCGCCAACCAGTCGAAAATCGATCTGCTTTATTATTCCGATTTGCTCACCAATGCCACGCTGGCTTCGCCGGGGTCAGATATCCCCGCTGATCTCTACCCGGGTTCCAGAACCATTAACCTCTGGCCGGTTAAAAATGCTTCCCGTTTTCTTAAGTCAACGATGACAGCTTCTGATTTTGCTGCCATTTCCACTGATGCTCCGATTTTAAGCGGATGGAGCGACACTCAGTCTGTTTCTAAGGCAGGTAATCTGAAGGTGAATGATGTCTGGCTGGTGAAGTTGGCTTCAGGAAGAAAAGGAGCGATTCTGATTAAGGGCATTTCGGGAGTTGACGCCGGTGAGTTGCAGTTTGACATAAAAATCCAGGATTAAAGTCGCATTTAAGCTTTTTTTTATTTTTCTGATGGAAATTTTTCCATCGGACGGGTGTTTCTGTATCTATATACCTTGGGAAAACCGTTTGATTTATATGGGTTGATAATTGTTATCTTTAACCAGCCCATTGTCCTCCAACATCGACGGTTAAAATAAACATGGCCAAAATAAATGTCGACCGACCATAGGACTTCTTCTTTTTCGATCCTGGTGATCTCGATGATCCTGATGATTATCGGGGCTGCCCTGATTCCCAGATTACCGGTTCATCTTCAACCAACACGGACGATGAAGTCTCTGTCTATTTCTTATGGCTGGACAGGTGCCTCCCCAAGGTTGATTGAACAGGAGGTTACAGCGCCACTGGAGGGCCTGCTGAATACTATCCGCGGGGTCACAAGGATTTCGTCACAGTCGGGAGATGGCAACGGGAATATCAGTCTGGTTTTTGACAAGAATGCCAATATGGATGCCATGCGGTTTGAGGTGGCTTCTAAAGTTCGCGAAATCTTCCCGAGGTTGCCCGACCGGGTCAGTTATCCGAAAATTTCATCATATAGTAATGCCTCCGAAGAAAAGACATTACTGACTTATACACTGAATGCGCCGGCCAGCCCCCGACTGATTCAGAAATACGCAGAGGAAACGATCAAGCCGAAGTTGTCTGGTATTCCGGGATTGTATGATATCCAGGTTTACGGTGCCATGCCGATGGAGTGGGAACTGGAGTATGACGAAGAGAAACTCAGTCAGTTGAAATTGTCACGCTATGATATCAGTTCGGCTCTTACAAGCTATTTCCACAAAGAGGTTATTGGAATGGGATTCGACCGCGAGGATGCCCTGGGACTGGAATCCCCCAAAAGTGTTTCAATTCAAACCATAACAGCAAAAGACGGATCCTGGCAGAATATCCCGGTAGCGTCAATAGAAGGCCGTCTGCTGAAGATCAGCGACCTGTGCAAAATCAGGTATGTTGAGCAGGAACCAAGGGGATATTACCGGATTAATGGCAATAATACTATAAACCTTGTTTTTACAGCCGCAAAAGATGCCAACAGCCTTCAGGTTGCGGATGATATTAAAAAGCAACTCGTTGAGCTTTCATCCACTTTTCCGAATGGATATTTCATGCTGCTCAGCTCCGACTCAACAGAGTTCATCCGTGATGAAATTCAAAAGGTCGTTCGCCGCACAATTTTTTCTTTCGGCATACTCATGTTGTTTGTCCTTTTAACAAGCCGTCGGTTAAGGTATCTCCTGATCATTTTTATCAGTTTGATATCTAACCTATTGATAGCAGCAATTCTATTTTATATTTTCAAGGTGGAGATCAATCTCTATTCCATGGCGGGGATAACAGTCTCACTTGGGATCATTATCGATAACACCATTATCATGGTGGATCACCTGAGGACCAAGGGCAACCGGAAGGTGTTTCTTGCCATTCTTGCGGCCACAGCTACCACTATCGGTGCATTGTCGGTTATCCGGTTCATGGGAGAAGAATTGCGTCTCCAATTAATGGATTTTTCTGCCGTTATGATCCTGAGTTTAACCGTTTCGATGGCGGTTGCACTTTTTCTCGTTCCTGCCTTGATGGAGTTGATAGGTCTGAAACCCGGTCAACAGGGTCGCCGTCCCAAAAGTCTGCGTTTTGCAGCAAAATTCAGCAGGGTGTATCAGCCCTTTATAGTATTTTCCCAACAGCATCGCTGGATATTTATCGTATCGGCCATATTGGTTTTTGGGTTGCCAACAGGAAAGCTTCCCACCAGGATGGAAGGGGATAAATGGTATCATAAATTATATCGCAGCACCTTGGCAAGTGAGACCTATATCCAGAAAATCAAGCCTGTGACTGATAAAGTGTTTGGAGGAACATTGCGACCTTTCACTACAAAAGTCTTCTCCAATCGCCGTTATCGTGAGCCAGAGCGTACCTCAATCCGGGTAACTGTTGCCCTTCCCCAGGGGGCTACATTATTACAGATGAACGACCTTATGGTGGAAGTTGAAGGCTATCTGAAAGGATATGAACAGATCGACCAGTTTGTCACCCGGGTTAACGGAGCAAGATCAGCCTCTATGGTCATCACCTTCAAGCCAGAATTTGAGATGGGGGCTTTCCCATACGTTTTGTACAGCCAGCTCAATTCCCTGGCCAATCAGCTTACGGCTCCCGACTGGGGCGTTTATGGGGTTGGCCCGGGCTTTAATAATTCACTGTCGGAGCAGGTGGGTTCGCAACAAATTGATTTGCTTGGCTATAATTATGAGGAGCTCATGAAATATGCCAATATGGTTAAAGACCAGGCAGCTAAACATGTACGTGCATCAAAGTTTGATATCGTTAGTACTTTGAGTGATTCCTATTACTGGGGCCAGCGCGATCCCTTGTTTGAATATGTTATATCGATGGATCCGGAAAAACTGAAGCTTAAGAATATCTCACCAGTTCAGGTATACTCCTATCTCCAGGGTTATGGAATCAACCAGTCATCGGACATCCGGTTATTTGTTAACGGTGCTTATGAACCTGTGCGTATGAAATCGCTACAATCAGATCGGTTTGATGTATGGATGATGGGGCATACGCCGATTTCCAGCGGAGAATCAATGATCCGGCTCGATAATCTTGGGGACCGTCACAAGGAAGGTATCAATAAGGTGATTTGTAAGGAGGACCAGCAATACCGGCTAACCGTTGCGTATGATTTTATTGGAACCTCCAAAGGAGCTGAACTGCACCGAAAAAAGGTGATTGATGATGTGTCAGATTTTCTGCCTACAGGATATTCGATAAAGGAATCGAGTTATGATTATCGGGAAAGGGAGGCTAACCGGCAATTTCTGCTGATACTGCTGGTTATCGTTATTATTTATCTCATTTGCGCAATACTTCTGGAATCGCTTCTGCAGCCACTCGCAGTGGTGGCGATGATTCCGATATCTTTTGTGGGGCTGTTCCTGACATTCTTTTTGTTCAGCCTCAGTTTCGACCAGGGAGGTTTTGCTGCCTTTATCCTGCTTAGCGGAATTGTGGTCAATGCAGCGTTATATATTTTAAGTGATTACAACCATTATCTGAAAGATGCCGCACATAGGTTAACTCCGGCGCGGCTTTATGTAAAATCTTACCAGGGAAAAATCATTCCCATCGCATTAACGGTACTGGCCACGGTGCTTGGTTTGGTGCCGTTTATTATGGATGGTGAAGATGAGGCATTCTGGTTTGCATTGGCAGCCGGGACCATGGGAGGATTGATTTTCTCGGTATTGGCAATCATGGTATTCATGCCAGCCTTCCTGCCTCTGAAACCCAAGCATCGCAAAAAATTTCGCAGATTAAGAAAATAACCATACCTGATATGAAAAACCTGATCTATTGTCTCTTAGTTGTCTGCATGGTGTGCAGTCTGCCGTCGTGCAAGAAAAAGGCGGATAGCAAATTTGGTAACAAGTTGGGCGATATAGGTGCCAAAGCCGATCCGATCAGGACGGAAGGTCAGCTGATTGAATTTGGTGATTTTCCAATTGAGCTGGTGAGCAACGGCAAGTTGGAAGGTTTGCATAAGGCATCGCTGAAATTCAGAAACAGTGAAAAGGTAGCAAAGATTTATTGCCAGAACGGCGACTGGATTGAGTCGGGAAAGCTGATTGCAGAGTTGGATAATCAGATGGAAAAGATGGATCTCGAACGGGCCAGATTGAGGAGGGAGCGGGTTCGGCTCGAAAGGCTGGCCCTGATTGTGGGCCATCAGATCGGTGCCAAAAACCCGGAAGATATTCCGGCGGAAGCCCTTAAACGATTCAATATGCAAACTGGTTTTGAAGAGGCCGAGCTTGATTATCAGCAGGCACTTATTCGTTATGATTATACCCGCCTGGTGGCCCCGATATCAGGGCGAATTGCCAGTCTGGAATGCAAAGAACAGAATTTTCCTGCCGGAGATAAGCCTTTCTGTCTGATTATTAACGATAAAGAGTTTGAGGTCGTCTTTACCGTTATGGAAAATGAAATTGGGACGTTGAGGGTGGGGCAGGAGGTTACCATTAAGCCGTTTGCTATGGACTCTGTGAATTACACCGGACGAATAGCCGAAATTAATCCCCTGATCGATGAACATGGCAATGTAACAGTTAAAGCAAGAGTTCCAAATTCCAACGGAAGGCTCGTGGAAGGTATGAATGTTAAGGCGCTAATCAGGGACAAAGTTCCGGGAGGGCTGATAGTTCCCAAAGAAGCAGTGGTCCTCCGCAATAACCAGCAGGTGGTTTTTTCCTTACTTAAGGGCCGTTCTTATTGGAACTACGTGAAAACCGATCTGGAAAATTCAACAAGTTATACCATTAACGTTGTCAAGGAAGGTATCCTTAAAGCCGGCGATACCATTATCACCAAAGGCAATCTTAACCTGGCCAACGATGCCGAACTTGAGTTTAAATTCAACTCAAAATGATCCACCTCATCCCGTCTCGCTTATGCCGGAACCGATCCACCTCACCCCCGGCCCCTCTCCCGCGCTCGCTGCGCCAGCGCTCCGCTCACGGGAGAGGGGAGCAGTCCGACTCTGCAACCTGCAACCTGCAACCTGAAACCCGACATCCATGGTAAACTTCCTGATTCATCGTCCGATCGCCGTAATCATGGCCTTTCTGGCCATCCTGTTTCTGGGTATTGTTACGGTATTTAATTTGCCGGTTTCGCTGATGCCGGATATCGATATACCTGAAATCACGGTTCAGGCTACCTACCAGGGCATCCCGGCCAGGGAAATGGAAAACTCGGTGTCAACCCCAATACGCCAGCAATTAATGCAAGTGGCACATTTACAGGATATCGAGAGTGAAACCCGGGATGGGTACAGCATTATCAGACTCAAATTCACCCACGGAACTGATATCAATTATGCCTATATCGAGTGCAATGAGAAGATTGATTATGCGATGAATAACCTGCCCAGGGGATTCAACAGGCCGAGGGTGATCAAAGCATCAGCTACGGATATACCGGTTTTTAACCTGATGATCACGCAAAAATCGGAGTGGGCAGATAAGCAGAAATTGGTTGAACTCAGTGAATTCGTTCAATCTGTAATTCTCAAGCGCATAGAACAATTGCCACAGGTAGCCATGGTCGACCTGACAGGTGCCATACAGCCGGAATTGGTGATTACTCCGGATCCGGAAAAACTGAAAAGTATCGGTGTCACCGATCAGGACATCCTGAATGCACTGGAATCCAATAATGCGAATATCGGAAACCTGATGGTCAGGGATGGCTATTACCAGTATCAGATCAAGTTTGCCAATTACCTTAAAGATGCAAATGATATCAGTAACCTGTATATCGGTAAAAATGACCGGCTGATGCAGTTGAAAGACCTGGCAAAAGTGGAAATCAGGCCTCAGGAGCGTCGCGGAATCTTTTTGAACCGGGAGAAAACCGGAATGTGCCTTGCCATAATAAAGCAATCAGATGCCAGGATAGCAGACCTCAAGAAAGAGATCGATAAAATGGTTGAAACCTATCGTACCGATTATCCCCACCTGAATTTTGAAATTGAAAAGGACCAGACCACGATCTTGACCTATTCTATGGGCAACCTGAAACAGAGCCTTTGGTTCGGAGGATTGCTGGCCATGCTGATGATGTTTCTTTTTCTGAAAGATTTCAGATCACCAACACTCATTGCTTTTTCCGTACCAGTTTCTCTGATTGTTTGTCTCCTGATGTTTTACCTGTTTGGCATATCGATGAATATCATTTCCTTGTCCGGACTCGTTCTGGCCGTCGGGATGATGATCGATAATTCCATCATTGTAATTGATAATATCAACCAGTATCTGGATAAGGGCGAGACAATCAATAAGGCTTGCGTGCATGGAACAAATGAGGTGATCAGGCCGCTGATTTCCTCTGGATTGACTACCTGCGCTGTTTTTCTCCCCTTGATTTTTCTCAGCGGTATCTCCGGCGCCCTTTTTTATGATGAGGCAATATCTATAACAATTGGTTTAACCTCGTCTTTTCTCGTTTCCATCACGCTTATTCCGGTTCTTTTCCGATTGTTTTACATTCGCAAACCCAAGTCGGCTACCAATAATTTTCTGGGTAGAATCAATACAATTAATTACGAAAGGGCCTACGAAAAGTCATTCAGCCATGTATTTAAATATCGGAGAATTTACCTGTTTGCGTCGATTCTCATGATCGCTGCTTCTTATCCATTGTATAAAATGGTTGGAATGAGTCAGTTGCCAGAGGTAGAAAAGACTGAGGTGATTGCGGTTTTCGATTGGAACGAACCTATTCATGTGGAAGAGAATGCCCGACGGGTGGAACAACTCGTTACCAGCCTGCCTGACAGTTTGATCCAGTATTCATCACTTATCGGAGAGCAGCAATTCATCCTTTCAAGGGATGCGGAAAAAACAGCTTCAGAATCTGAAATATATATGCGCCTGGCCAATTCAGACTCAATAGATAAAGTGGTCGGGCATATCCGGGAATTTATGGAAGCTCATTATCCGATTGCGACCGTCAGTTTTCACCCCCCTGAAAATATTTTTGAAGCTATTTTTTCTGAAGATATACCTGAACTGCTCACACGGATTTCAAGCATGAAAGGCCAGGAGCAACCAATGCTGCCTGAAGTTTGGGCTTTTACTGATACACTGGCAAGAAATGAAAATCTGACATTTGAACAGGTGCCCGTGCATGATCAGATAGTTATTGAGGTGGATCCTGAACTGCTTCTTTTGTACAAGGTGAGTTTCTCCAGTGTTACCAATCAGCTTGAGAAAGCATTCAACCAGAAAAGGATTGGGGTACTAAAAACCTATCAGCGCTTTATTCCGATTTTACTGGCAGATGAACAACGTCCTGTTGCTGCAATTATTCAAAACACTTTTGTCACCAACCGCGAAGGAGTTGATTATCCATTATCGAGTTTGGTAAAGATTGGCCGTGAACAGCAATATAAGACCATCAGAGCCTCCCGGAACGGGGAATATGTTCCATTAGTAGCAAAAGCTTCCGGATTCTCTGTACCGGTAATTATTGAAAAGGTTAAAAAGTGGATCCGGAATTCCACTGTTCTGCAGGCTGAATTTGATGGAACCTGGTTTCGACAGAAAGTGCTGATGAAGGAATTGATGGTAGTATTGCTGATATCGGTGCTATTGTTGTATTTCATCCTGGCCGCGCAGTTTGAATCCTTCCTGCAGCCGTTGATTGTACTGGTGGAACTTCCTATCGACCTTGCATCCGCTCTTTTTATGCTTTGGATTTTCGGTGAAACTGTTAACCTGATGTCAGCCATTGGGATAATTGTGATGGGTGGAATAATTATCAATGACTCCATCCTTAAAATCGATACGATCAACAGAACGAGGGCAGAAGGCCATACTGTTTTGGAGGCCATTCATATTGCGGGTCAGAGGCGACTTAAACCGATCATCATGACGAGCATGACTACTGTCCTTGGGATGTTGCCGTTCCTCTTCTTTAAAGGCCTTGGCGCTGATCTGGAGCGACCATTATCCCTTACCATCATTGGTGGAATGACTATCGGAACTTTGGTCTCCATTTACATAGTGCCGATTATCTATTGGATGGCTTATCGGCACGAGGATAAGAAGATGTTGACGGGTGACAGGTGACGGGTGACTGAGATCGAGGAAAAATATCGGGGGACGAAAGAAGACCGGAAGAGTAGGCACTAGGCAGTCGGCAGAAATGACCCCCGGCGAGTTGTTATTCCCGCGAAGGCGGGAACCCCGTTCCTGACAGCGAAATTTTGCGAGATAAAGAAACCCCAAAGCAATGAAATTAGTTCACCACTTTGGGGTATTTTTGAATGAACCGGAGTTCAGTCATGAAAGTCGCTAGTTGGCGCACCTCTCGTCGTCGGCATTGTAGTTGCACCAGAATTGTGGCATCGTGGCCGGCATGCAGCATTCGATCTTCGAAATGTTGCTGCTGATATTAATGTTCAGGTTGGGACCAGTCAGCCCGACACCGACACCTGCCCCGAGCCTCATTCCGTCTGAGATATAAACTGTTTGACGGCAGGTTTTTTCCTGCCAGCCCATATTTTTCCCCGTTGTGGTATCAGTTCCGGCCCCCTTGATCGGATCATCTCCGTATACTATGCCGGTAACCATGATTCCGCCCATCATAATCAGAATTGTTAAGTGGTGTTTTGCTTTCATGTAATTGATTTTTTGATGTTTAAAAAGATTTTGTCAACCATTCATTTTTAAGTCTTGCAAACCATAATACAGGTCGGTCCAATGTCAGTGCCGTTTTAACTATAGAGTCCATCAACTGATATGCCTCATCAGCTTTTGGATCTTTAGGCTGGCCTTTACGTAATTCTTTAAAGGCTGCCAGAAGGTCAGTGTCATATATCCCAATCAATTCACCCTTATCGCTTTTTCCTAATGGGTACAATAATGGTACTTTAACATTGCTGCTGTTAAACTGGTCTGAGAAGGAACCTTCACCGGTCGTGAGATTTGCCATTGCCAATTCCATATGGTGGTCCAGAATGATCCGGAATAACCGGATCGGACCAAAGGCTACCAACTGATCTTTCCCGTAAACGAATTTAAGGTTCTCAGCCTCCTTGTAGCGTGGAGAATCGTAACCTATCCTTTTAAGCTTCTCGGGATATTTATATTTCCCCCAATCAAGAAATACCTCGGGAGATGATTTCCCTGATTCATTGATTCGGAAAATAGTATCTGACTGGTTTAATAATAATGCCCCATTTTCGAATTCTTCAAAATACCGCTGATAATTCACACCCCAAAATGGGAAGCTGTCCCCGGCTATTAATGACTGTCCTTTCAGTTTTCCATCTTCATTCAAAAGGAATACACCTCCTGGCAGACTATCAATTCCGTCATTGGACTTTGTTGTATTAAATCCTGCAATCAGATGGTCGCCGATACCAATCATGTCTTTCCCTGACCAGCGGATTGGGAAATCGCGCAGCAAGCGGCCATCAAAGTTATAAACCATGATCCTTGAAGGCCAGAATGATTGAAGCCAGAGTTCCTTCTCGGCCGGCATAACCCACATGGCATCCAGTTCTTTATATTCACCCGGACCGCGGCCTATTCGCTGTATGCGATACCTGAACTTGCCGGTGGTATCGAAGCAGAAGACAGCCTCCAGGCGCTTGTCGAGCATGAATATGTTCTCTCCGGTTACAATTAATTTATAGATTTCAGTGAATGCTGATTCAGGCTTATTCTCCAACTGAACAAGATGGACCCGGTCAATAAACTGCCCGAGATCGATTGCTTCAGCTGATTCAAACTTTATTGTCTTCATCAAACCGACATCTTGACTCTTTGGTTTACAAGCTGTTAAGGTAATGGCAAAAGTTAAAAAGCCATAATATATTATAGTTCTCATCTTTAAAGTGTTAGTTTAAGTATCGCTGTTTAATCAGGTTCAGGTATTCTTTGGTCTGAGCTTCCAGAGAAGGGTAGGGCGTGAAGGCAAAACGCGTCATCTGATCCGGGCCGGTCATGAAAAAGTAGGGATTACTTAAAGAGTCCATTGGAAGTTGTAAACTTCGTTCCTGAATCTCCAGAAATTCTGCACCTGTCAATATTTTCTGCCGGTGAAGCCATGGTTCCCGGGTTCCATTCTCTTCTGTTGAAAAAAGGATCAGAATGTTATTTCGGTAAAACTCAGGGATCTCGTTTTTCACCAGAAAAAGCAGTTGATCCACGCAAGTTGAGCAGTGCCGGTCGGAAAGCACCAGCACCAGCTTATCTGAGGAATTCAGATGCTTGCTTAAGGTGGAGGGTGCTCTGTTGGCCGACTGAACCTGAAGATGAAGCGGCAACATGTGTCCGTTTGATCTCATGCTGAACTTCCAATCGCGGTTCATCAGGTACAATTCCCGGTTTGCCTGGATAAACCGGTCGCGGGTATCGTTCATTCTAAGGTTGTATTCCTTGCTGTTCTGATCCAGCCTCCAAACCCAGGCGGCGTTGATAATAAGCAGGAAGGTGATTGCCAATAGCCAGAATCTTGCTTTCATGTTTAATTGCTGCAGATTTTCAAATTCCTGCAACCGTCCATGGCCCGAAGAGTCTTGTTGCAGCACATAACATATTCGTATTCAATTACCAGATGTGAAAATGAGGCACCAACCCAGCCCCCGTATGCTTCAAGGTGCTCCCCGATTTTTACTCGCCCGGGTTCCGGCCGGTATCCGACCAGAACGCCGTCCGGTGCCCGGTCAGTTAATGTGCTGCCGGGAATGTCACCATCTTCAGTAGCCAGGGCTTTTATCCCGGCAATATTTCCAAACAGGATGCCAATAACAGCAAGGATAAATCCCAGCCTCTGCCAATTAATTGTTTTCATTTTTTTGTTTTTAATTGATTACAACAGATATATATGTTGAAGAGGATTGTCAATGGAAAAAAATGCCCCTGTTTATTTTTATTTACCTTAGCAGCCAAATATGTTTTGTCATGATAACGTTTGAGGAGGCTTTGAAAATATCTCAGGATCAGGCCGTTGTGTTTGGTGTGGAAACGATCTCCTTTGAGGAGGCTGCAGGACGCGTTTTGGCCATAAACATTAATTCAGACATGGATATGCCTCCATTTGATAAAAGTGCCATGGATGGATATGCATGCCGCCGGCAGGATCTTGCTCTTAACCTGGAAGTTATTGAGGTGATCAGGGCTGGAATTCCACCGCTTAAATCAATAATACCCGGGACTTGCGCTCAGATTATGACCGGAGCAATAATCCCTGAGGGAGCTGATACAGTTATCAAAGTTGAAGAATGTGAGATTATTGGCGTCGGAGCCGACAGGCAGGGTGCGATTCGTTTTACAGGAGAAAAAACCGCTCCAAATATCTGTTATCGTGGTGAAGATATCAAAACCGGTGATCTGGTCCTTGAAGCCGGTGTTCTCCTTGATACCCGTCATATTCCGGTTCTGGCAACGGTGGGCAAAGTTTTCATCGATGTATTCAAGTTCCCCTCGGTAGGTGTTCTTTCCACCGGGACAGAGCTTGTTGAACCAGGGGAGACTCCCGGACCCTCACAAATCCGCAATACCAACGCTTACCAGATGATTGCCCAGCTGGCAAAAACCGGAATCGACTGCGATTATTACGGTATAGCCACGGATGACGAAGATATCACCCGTAATATGATATCTGAGTCATTGAAGAATAATGACATATTAATTCTAAGTGGTGGAATATCCATGGGTGAGTTTGATTTTGTACCAGCCGTCCTTCAAAGTCTTGGGATCAATGTGGCCTTCAAACAAGTTGCTGTTCAACCGGGTAAACCAACACTTTTCGGTACCGGGAATGGAAAGTTTGTTTTTGGATTACCGGGAAACCCTGTTTCTTCTTATTTTATTCTGGAACTCCTGGTGAAACCATTTATATATAAGTGCATGAATCATGATTGGACACCTCCTGTTCTGAGGCTGAGAGCCGCCAGGCAGATGACCAGAAAAAAGAGTGACCGCCTTTCCTGGATGCCTGTCAGGATAGATCGTGAAGGATTAGTTCATGAAGTGGAATACCATGGATCAGCACATATTTTTTCACTGAGCACTGCTGACGGAATTGTTCCGGTGCCGATCGGTAAAACAATTATTGAAGAAGGAGAATTTGTTGATGTTCGACCGATTTGACAGAAATATAAACTACCTGAGGATATCTGTTACCGATCGTTGTAACCTCCGCTGCACTTATTGCATGCCGGCCGAAGGGGTTGTGCTGATGAACCATGAAGATATCCTTCGATACGTGGAAATTGAGGAAGTGGTAAAAGTTGCAGCAGAATTCGGTGTGAATAAGGTTCGTATCACCGGAGGAGAACCCCTCGTTCGTAAAGGCGTTGCCGGGTTAGTCGAAATGATTGCAGCTGTTCCCGGGATCAACGATCTTTCCATGACAACCAATGGAACCCTTTTGGAGCGATATGCCGTGGAACTGAAAAATGCCGGTCTGCAGCGTGTGAATATCAGTCTGGATACCATGGATCCAATTCGTTTTCATGAAATCACCAGACTCGGAGATATCAATCAGGTTATTGCCGGGATTGATGCTGCCATAGCTG
>CAILAQ010000427.1 GCA_903832165.1 uncultured Bacteroidota bacterium
TCCTCTCCACGGTTCCTGAATTCCTCCTGTAACCCATAGATAGCTGCCTTTGCATTCAGCGTATCAAAAATAGTTTCGATAAGAAATCCATCCACTCCACCATCAAGCAAAGCGGCAGCCTGTTGCTGGTATGCTTCAGCCAGCTGATCAAAAGTTATGTTACGGTATCCCGGATCCTCCACTTTCGGAGACATTGATGCGGTACGGTTGGTTGGTCCGATTGCACCAAGAACAAAAACATCATTCCCTGCTGCCCGGCGGGCGATTTTAGCTGCTTCGTTATTTATCTGATAAACAAGATGGCCGGTTTGATAATCGGCCTGTGATATTGAATTAGCATTGAAAGTATTGGTTTCAATAACTCTAGCTCCCGCCTCAATATATTGCCGGTGAATATTATAAATGAACTCTGGTCTGGATAGATTCAAAAGGTCATGATTGCCTTTTAACAACTGGGCATGATCGGTGAGTTCATCTGACCGGTAATCAGCTTCAGTAAGGCGGAGTTTCTGCACCATGGTGCCCATTGCACCATCCAGAATAAGTATTTCGGCCGATAAGGCATCGGATAATTGTTTATAAGCGGGATTTTTTATCATATCAGTCAATTTTCCCGGTCCAGGCTATGAAAACGTTGAGTTTTCTGATCAGGTTCTTTATTTTATGCAATGTATCAAGTTTTATCCTACCAATGACATAATTACAAGCCGGGCCCGTGTATTTTTCCGAAACGGATTCAAAATCAAAGTGGCTCAGGTCGACAAGGTCATGGTAGCGAAGATAAACTTCGATCGTTATATCCCTCGTATACAAAGGGGAGGCGAAAAAGTTCAATTTCTTATACTCGTAACGGTAATGGTGTTTTCTTGCAGTTATGTCGGAGAGCACTGCCGAGCCGGTAGGGTAAGCACCGGCACCTTTGCCGAACATAAACTGTTTATCGTAAAACTGGCCCTCGATAATCACGCCATTATACTCTTCTTCAACACTATAGATATACTCATCAACACTAACAAACTTCGGCAAAACGAACATCGTGAATTTTTTCCCATTCACTTTGCTCACCTGGGCCACGAGTTTGATCTTTTTACTCTTTTCCCGGGCATAGAGTATATCATGATCAGAAACGTTACTGATTCCATAATGAAAGACTTCTTCAGGTTCGACAAGTGTTCCAAAACCATGAAGGGCAAGGATAATCAGTTTGAACATACTGTCGAAACCATCGACATCAAAGGAAGGATTGCTTTCTGCAAAGCCCAGTTCCTGTGCATGTTTAAGGGCTTTTTCGTAGGTCCAGCCCTGCTGAAATATCCTGGTAAGAATAAAGTTTGACGATCCGTTAAGTATACCTGTGATTGACTGGAGAAGGTCATTATCGTAGTATTCCTCGAGATTCCGGATCACGGGAATACTCCCGCATGCAGATGCATCATAGAGTAATGCAACTCCGTAAGTACGCTGCAATTCAATCAGTTCACTCAAATGGTGAGCGAGCATGTTTTTATTACCTGAAACCACTGATTTTCCGTTTATCAACGCTGTTTTAACAATCTGATAGGCGGCATCTGCATCATCAATCAATTCAACTATAAGATTGATTTCCGGATCCTTCAAGAGATCATCAGGGTTAATGGTCACCAGCCTGGAGTCTATGGTACGGGGCTTATCCTTATGCTTTACGCAAACAATCTTAATAGAGGCATCAGCCGTTTGAACCTCCTGAAGTACTTTGTAAAGTCCCTGCCCCACCACACCGAACCCAAAAAGTCCGATTACCAGTTTATTTTTATTTTCACTTGTCATCTTATCAGTCATTTATGATGGGTTTTAAAATATTTGTCAGGGCATCGACTTCGATAAGAAAGCCATCGTGCCCGTAAAATGAATCAATTTCAA
>CAILAQ010000428.1 GCA_903832165.1 uncultured Bacteroidota bacterium
GGGACGCTGCTCAGCCACGGATTCAGTTTCGCCAACACCGGCGGATTCTCGCTCTTCACCTACATTGCTCCTCTCGCGGGAGTGATTACTCCATCGGCCAGCAGGGCACTGGCACCCAGGGCGGCCACTATATAAAGGCTTTTTCTCCGTTTCCTCACCAATGCATACAAAGCCATGATTCCGCCCTCACCGTGGTTGTCGGCGCGCATGATGATAAGAACATATTTTACGGTAGTCTGAAGAGTCAGTGTCCAGATGAGGCAGGAGAGTGCACCCAGGATAAAATCCTGGTCGACATGACCGTTGGCCCCGGATACGATGGCCTTCATAACATAAAGCGGAGAGGTTCCCAAATCTCCGAAAACAATCCCAAGGGTAATAATCATTCCGGTCAGCGTCAGCGTATCCCTGGATGATGCTTTTAGTGTTTTCATTTGGTTATTTCAGGCGGCAAAGGTAAATAATCTGCAATCAATGGATTAGAAACCGGTCAAAAAAACAATTGTGTAAATTAGTAATTTGGCACTCCTTTTAATGGATAAAACAGATGAGTGAACTCGAGAGATATTTTGACCGGTTTCGGAGGAATACGATTGGTCACGACCTGACTTACCGGTCGCCCTATGGAGTTGTTCCGATGATTTATTCCGATTGGATTGCCAGCGGACGCCTGTATCAGCCTATCGAGGATAAGATACAAAAAGAGATCGGGCCATGGGTGGCCAATACACATACAGAGGCCAGTGAGTCGGGGACTCTGATGACAAAGGGCTATCAGTTTGCATTGTCAAGCATTAAGAAACATGTGAATGCCGGTCCAAACGATGTTATCATAACGGCAGGTTCGGGCATGACCACTGTTGTCAATAAATTGCAGCGCATACTTGGATTGCGCACCTGCGGAAAGGTTTCAGGGCATGAGTGTATTAATCAGGGTGAGAAACCTGTTGTATTTATCACACACATGGAGCATCATTCCAATCACATGTCGTGGTATGAATCAAATGTTGATGTGGTTATGCTGGAGCCCGACGATGATCTTCTGATATCGACAGATGATCTGAGAAAGAAACTCAACGAATATAAGGACCGTCCGTTAAAAATCGGAGCCTTTACCGCCTGTTCCAATGTTACCGGCATTGAGACACCCTATCACAAGATGGCCGGGATCATGCATGAGTACGGAGGAATCTGCTTCATTGATTTTGCTGCATCGGCGCCTTATGTTGATATCGACATGCATCCTTCGGACCCGAAAGAGAAGCTGGATGGGATCTATTTCTCCCCGCATAAATTCCTTGGAGGCCCGGGATCATCGGGTGTCCTGATTTTCGATGCTTCGCTTTACAAAAGTGAAACTCCTGATAATCCGGGTGGCGGCACGGTTGACTGGACGAATCCCTGGGGTGAGTACAAGTATATTGATGATATTGAGCTTCGCGAAGATGGTGGAACTCCGGGATTTCTGCAGGCGATGCGAACAGCGCTTGCCGTGAAATTAAAGGAGCAGATGGGGACTCAAAAAATGCGGGCTCGTGAGAACGAGCTTATTGAGAAAATTTTTCCTCAGCTGGAGAAAATACCAGATGTTGCCATCCTTGCCGATAATGTGAAAAATCGGTTAGGGATCATATCTTTTTACATTAAGAAGATCCATTTCAACCTGGTTGTCAGCTTACTATCAGACCGATATGGCATTCAGGCTAGGGGAGGATGTGCGTGTGCAGGAACCTACGGCCATTATCTTTTAAAAGTTAGTTATTGGGATTCGCACATAATTACCTCGTTGATCAACGATGGGGATCTTTCGATGAAGCCAGGCTGGATCAGGCTGTCGCTCCATCCGACCATGACTGATCAGGAATTGGATACAGTTGTTGAAGCGATCCGGGAGATACAGCTTCATCATGAAGAATGGGAAAAGGAATATGTTTACAACAACCGCACCAATGAATTCAGGCATATATCGGAACCCGAGGACAGAACCGATATGATCAGGCCCTGGTTCAGCTTACCAGATTAGGTTTGTGCCGGGCATCCGGGTTTCCGGCATTCCGGGTGGTCGCATAAGTACTTCCCTTCATCGCAATCTTCCGGATTACAGCAGAGTGCGCATACCCTTTTGATGGAACGGAAGCTCACCAGCTGAACATCAGGCGACAGGAATTCAGGTTTCACGGGTTCAGTGCGAAGCAGATCTGTGCTGAGGTACTTCTTGTTATCATCTGAGAAGATTGTGACTACGATTGCATCGGGGCCTAATTCTTCTTGAATTTTCAATGCTCCGATAA
>CAILAQ010000429.1 GCA_903832165.1 uncultured Bacteroidota bacterium
AAGTTCGTCTTTGGTCATAAATAAGTAGTAAAAAGTAGTAGAAAGTATAAAAAAAGTACAATCTTTGGCGTGTGAATAAGCCACGCTTGAGGGTGCAAGTATAACTAAAAGATGCTGGATAAACTTAAAATAAGAGCAACTTAATTCGCATAAATCTAAAAGTAAAACTATATGCTTGATAATAACAGATTAAACTCCTACCTGAGTGAGCAAAAGATGTCAACAAAGGTATTGGCCGAAAATTTGGAATTGAGCACTGCGGCAATCAGTTTGATCCGGAACGGAAAGAACAATATGAGTGCTGTCACGCTTTCCAGGCTACTTGACACCTTCCCTGACCTATGCGCGAATTGGTTGATCCGGGGTACGGGTGGATCAAGTTGCAAGGCAAACTGCTCAATGGGTTCCAAAACCAGCGAGCCGGGGGCAACGGAAACGATAATGCTACTCAAACAACTGTTAGAATCAAAGGATCAGATCATTAATCTTATGGAAAGGGAAAATAATTCACTTAGGCAACTGATACTTAACGAAAAAGCAATTCACAATCAAATAACCGAGGAAAAAACGTCTCAGGGTTAACGCGAGAAAGGAAAATGTAATTGATTGAAATGGAGGTAAAAGGATGGCAGAAACAAGGCAATTTGAGCCCATTAAAAACGACTCGCAAAAAGTGTCACGTTCAAATCACGGGCAAATGAATTTTAAATAATTCCATAACCAACTAATAACTAAGTACAATGGCGCAAAAAGAAGTAATCCTAGCAGGACAACAAATTTTTAGAGCTGCCATCCTTTCTTTAAAGTTGGCAGCTCTTTTTTATTATCGTTACCTAAGACCAAATGCAGTTGAAGTATTGCCAAATAATGGATTATAGAGACTAAAATCTCTTAGTTGAATTATACTGTGTCCATTCATGGTACAGGCACAATAATTGGAAACCTCTTGTGGGAAAACGGGTGCAACTTTTCTGAAATTCATCTTTTTATGATCTGGTCGCTCGGTATATTTGGCTTCGATCAGATTGATTTTACCGGACTTCTCAATGATAAAATCAATTTCAATACCATTCTGATCCCGGTAAAAGAAAAGGTCTTTACCCGCAACATATCCATTCTTAATCATCTCCGTAAAAACAAAATTCTCCCATATACTTCCAACGTGGGGCGATCGTTCCAATGCAACAGCTGAATCAATATTGAGCAAGGCGGTAATCAGACCATTGTCGCAGAAATAAACCTTGGGAGCTTTGATGAGCCGTTTACCCAGATTCTTATAATAGGGTGGTAATAAATAAATCAGACCTGACACTTCCAGTGCATTTACCCATGCCTTAATGGTATTGGGAGCTACGCCTGCATCTTTCGCCAATTCCGCATAGTTCAGGAGCTGCCCCACCCTTATGGCAAGAAAGGATAAAAATCGTCTGAAATCCCTTAAGTTGCTAACGTTCAGTATTTGCTTCAAATCCCTCTCCAGATAGGTCTGGATATAATCATCAAAGTATTCAGCGGCTTGTAATCCTTCTGCCCAAATCTCAGGGAAACCTCCTTTCCATAACATGTCGGTTGGATTTTTCAACAAGCTACTGTTGCTTAACTCACTGGCACTCAATGATCCTAATCGCAATAACTTAACTCTTCCCGCCAAAGACTCACTCACTTGCTGCATCAGAGGAAATTGCTGACTTCCGGTAAGAATCCATTTGCCCTTGACCGCTCTATCCTGATCCACAATAACCTTCAGGTCCCGGAATAATCCTGGAGCATACTGAATCTCATCAATGATAACCTGCTTATCAAATCCGCTTAAAAACCGCTCAGGATTTTCCTGAGCCTGGGCAGCAATGAGAATTTTGTCCAGAGTAACATATTCGGCCTCGGGAAACAGTTTCTTCAGCAAGGAACTTTTTCCGGCTTGCCTGATACCAGTCAATAATACAACCGGTCTGGTTCGAACAGCTTCCAGAATCTTTTCCGTATTATTTCTTTCAATCCACATAATCATTAATATCTGCAACAAAATTAGTCAATTATGCAATACGATTGCATATTATCTTTAATCTAATTGCACATTATCTTAATTTCACCACCACTTCTCAAATACATCCATTTGCGCGATACAAATTAAAATTTATATATGTCTGATATATAATGTTTTAAAAATTTTATA
>CAILAQ010000430.1 GCA_903832165.1 uncultured Bacteroidota bacterium
TCCGCCGCCGCCGCCGCCTCACAGTACGTTAAGAGACTATTGACTGGTGACTGGTGACTGGTGACTGGTGACTAGTGACTAGAGACTAGTGACTGGTGACTAATGACTGGTGACTGGTGACTGGTGACTGGTGACTGGTGACTGGTGACTGAAGACTGAAGACTGGTGACTGGTGACTGATGACTGATGACTGAGTTTGGAATTCAGGTAATTCCTTTTACATTTGAGAGTTCACTAATTTAAAGTTAACGATGACAGCTGCCCGTCTTTCCACAGTTGCCATTGCCCTGGCTCTATTTGCGGCTTCTTGCGAGGTCCCTTTTGATCCAACGGCACCGGCTGATGCAACCCCCTATGTAATGTGCGTGCTTAATGCTAAGGACAGTGCCCAGTATGTTCGTGTTGAGCGCAGTTACGTTTGTCATGAGAATGCATATAATTTCTCGAAAAACGCTGATTCGGTGTACTTTCCGCCTGAGGATATTGTTGTCAAGCTAACCAGGTTTGACACGCTGGATGGGAGTATCATGGAAAATCCGATTATCTTTTATCCGACTTATGAAATCCAGAAGGACTCCGGACAGTTCTCCACCCAGGGGCATTATCTATTCAAGACTACCGAGCCAGTCTATTCAGAGTATGATTACGAATTGAGCGTTAAGCTAATTAAGATAAATAAGACCTATACCTCCAGGATCCAGCCGCTGGGATCATGGAATTTCGCCAGTGCCTATTCATCCGAGCAAAGAAAAACCCGTTATAACCTGTATCATCCCGAAAGGATGAATTACTTCCTCGACCTGACTCCTTCAAACTATCCGCAGCTGGTAAGATTCCTTTATCAGGAAATTGCCAATGGTAAAACCACGCCCAAATACATCGAGTACGAACAGAATTTCACTGTCGATCCGAATGCGCCTGAATCTGACCTGATGAGTTATCTGGGAGAAGATTTCATTTACCGGTTTATGCAGCGTGAGATCAAGGTTCTTCCGGGGGTACGCAGGATAGCAGTGGGAGTTGATTTTATGATTCAGCTGGCAGATTCCAACCTGATCATGTACCAGAGCGCCATGGATCCGAATTCAGCGATGCTGTACCAGCCTGAATTCAATAATATCAGGAATGGCGGAGTGGGCCTGTTTGCCAGTCGCTATAAGTATACCATTTTCGGCAAGGCCATGAAACCGGATGAACTGGATTCGATTTCAATCGGACGGTATACCCGGAAACTTAATTTCGCTGATTCACGTGGTAAATTTCACGACGGACTGTAAAATCCAATGATTATGAAAACACGGCTTTCCCGTCAGTACGTCCGGCTGCTTCCTTTAATAGCAGTTCTTATGCTATTCTCATGCGAAAAAAATCTCCCTCCCAGGATCATCAAAACCGAATTTGCCCGTGAGCCCGGAATAGGGAATTATAATTTTAATGTCAGGGTGGAAGCTTCTGATCCGGAGCTGAGCAGACTGACTTATAAATGGTCGGCTGCGAAGGGAACCTTTACCGGTCCGACTGATCAGACTGATGCACTCTGGGTGGCTCCGGCTACCACCGCTGATGATACGTATCAGCTTTTTATCAGTGTTTCAGACGGTGATGCTGAAACACAGGATACACTGTTCATCCCTGTAGCGGCGCTAAAATTTGCCAAGTTAACCGGATTTGCTTTGTACACCGGCTGCAGAGTGCCTGTCGGGGGTGCAATTATCACTCTTGACGGAAAGACTGATACTACCAAACTCGATGGCAGTTTCGGATTTGACGGGGTGAGGGTAGGCCGGCAGACTATTACCGCTCAAAAGCCCGACTATACTGTGGGTACTACAAAATTAATGGTTGTTGAGGGAGTTAATACTGCGTTGGTTAACCTCACCTCACCAAAATATACCTGTATTTTGAAAGGCAAGATTACCGGGAACATGTCACATAATCCGAAGCCATTTTATACGGTTACGATTTTGAATCATGATTTATCCGACAGCCAGTTAAAGTTTATATCCAGCTCGGATGGAGATTACGAAATTTCAGGTATCCCGCTTGGACTAACCAGGTTGATAGTCCGCGATGATGTGAGGGCAAGAATGGAAACGCTGATTTATCTGGAAACAGAGGAGCGGGAGTTCAATATTTTAGTTCCCGAGCCGTTCCGTTTTATTGATTCCCGCGATAATAAGGAGTACGAAGCGGTGAGGATATCAAGCAAAATCTGGATGTCTCAGAACCTGGCTTTTATTCCTCATGTTTCTCCTTCGTTTGATCAGGGGGGGATCTGGGTGTATGGTTACTCCGGATTTGACCCGTCTGCGGCAAAGGCCACTGAAAATTATTCTAAATACGGGTGTTTGTATGATTGGGCAACTGCCACGGCTGACATCCACGGAAACGGAAAGGATATCTGTCCCCCCGGCTGGCATCTTCCTGATGATGATGAATGGAAAAGCATGGAACTCGCTCTGGGGATGGACGCAGTGGAACTGGATTCCACAGGTTGGAGATTCAGTGGTGATGTGGGAAAGAAAATCAAGATTGAAACCGGATGGGACAGTGACGGCAACGGATCCAACTCGTCAAGTTTCAGTGCAATCCCTTCCGGCTACCGTTACGCTACCGGCGGTTTTCTGGGAATGGGCGGATTTGCAACTTTCTGGACCTCCTCCGTGTATGACAATTTATCTTCCTACCGCAGATATTTATATTACAACCTGAATTCTATCGGAAGGTTCAATGATTTTAACACCAGCGGGTTTTCCGTTCGTTGTGTCAAAGATCTTGATTAATGACGGGTCATTGCCTATATTTGTCATATTATCCACCGAAAATCCAACTGTATGTCAATCAGAACGACTATTCTTTATGCATATCTGATTAGTTTTATCCTGATTATACCTGCCGCCCTAAATGCCCAGAGCAATTCTGCGGCAGCAGGAAAAAACTGGATGCAATGGCGCGGACCGGCAGAAACCGGTGCTGCACTCTCCGGCAATCCGCCAACAGAGTTCAGCGAAACAAAAAACATCAAATGGAAAACTGAAATTCCGGGTAAAGGTCATGCCACCCCGATTGTCTGGGGCGATCAGATCATTGTTCTGACGGCTGTGCCAACGGATAAAAAACCGGCAACCGGTGAAGCCACTCAGGAATCAGGCCGATTGGGACCTCCCTCCAGTGCAACTGAATTCATTCATAAGTTCGAGGTCATATCGGTCGATAAAAATACCGGTAAGGTTCTCTGGGAACGTACTGTTAAGGAAGAAATTCCAATGGAACGTACGCATAATCTCGGGAGCTGGGCATCGGATTCCCCGGTTACTGACGGGGAGAATATCTATGCCTATTTCGGATCACGCGGATTGTACTGTCTGGATTTTAAAGGAAATATACTTTGGGATCGTGATTTCGGGCAGATGGAAATTGTCATGAGTTTTGGTGAAGGCAGCTCCCCATCGATATATAAAGATAAGATCATTGTGGTGTGGGATCATGAAGGAGCCTCCTTTATCGCTGCTCTGGCTAAAAAAACGGGCAAGGATGTGTGGAAAGTCGAACGTCAGGAGAAGACCTCCTGGGCCAGTCCGCTGATCGTTGAAGTTAATGGCAAGGCACAGGTGATCACTGCTGCAACAAGTAAGGTGCGCAGCTACGATTTTGAAACCGGAGAGCTTGTCTGGGAATGCACAGGGTTAACCCGGAATGTGATTCCAAATCCGGTTTATGCTGACGGAATGTTATACGTAATGAGCGGATACCGGGGGAATGCCCTGTTAGCCATTGATCTGGCCAAGGCAAAAGGTGATATCACTGCTACTGACGCCATCGTCTGGAAATACATGCAGGACACTCCTTACACCCCAAGTCCGGTGCTAATGGATGGTAAGCTTTATTTTCTGAAAGCCAATAATGGAAGCATCAGTTGCCTGGATGCAAAGGACGGCAAGGTTAATTACAGTAACCAGACACTGCCTGGTATAGTGAATATTTATTCATCGCCGACCGGCGCAGGGGGTTATCTGTACATTGCCGGTGACGGTGTTGTGGATGTGATTAAGGCTGGACCGGCATTCGAAATGGTGTCAAATAATAAGCTCGATGATACTTTCCATGCCTCGCCGGTGGTTATCGGTAACGACCTGTATCTGAGGGGGTTTAAGTTCTTATATTGTATTTCGAAGAAATAGGTCCCTTTTGTTTAACCTTTTTGTTTAACTTTTTTGTTGAAATAAATAATGACAACAGTCATAAATTAACATTTTTTAACATTTTTTAAGTTTTCTTGTAAGAGTCTAATGCAATGATTTAGTTGTATTTACGACTTATTTTTTCTCTGGATTACAGGCCAGTTGTCTTGTTCAGCCTGAAAAACTGACCCTATTCAAGGCAACATTGGTTATATTTGGCCGTTATTTCCCAGAGATCATGAATAAAACTGCACATAAGATTTTTATTTCAACCATGGTGATAATAGTGATCGCCTCGCTGATCATATTAACCTATGTCGGATTTAACTATTATCGGATCGGTTTGGAGGAAAGGTTCTTTCTTCCGGAACATGAAACGCTGAAACCCAGTGGTTATCTGGGTCATGGGTTTGGTATTGCCGGATCGTTAATGATCATTATCGGCCTGTTCTCCTATATGGCAAGAAAGCGATTCAGAAGATTGTCGAGGTTAGGATATTTGAAGCACTGGCTGGAGTTCCATATATTTTTATGCATTCTGGGCCCCATTTTTGTTTTGTTTCATACAACTTTTAAGTTTGGGGGAATCGTTGCGATAAGTTTCTGGAGTATGGTGGCAGTTGTTGCCAGCGGAGTAATCGGGAGGTTTATTTACATTCAGATTCCAAGGTCGGTTGAGGGCCGGGAGCTCAGCCTGAATGAAATAAATGTACTGAAGAGTGAAGGGAACATTTCCGACCTGCTTCCGGATGCTTTTAAGGACCGGCCGGATTTTACTGATAAGAGCTTTTTTGCCCGCCTGATCGGCGGGTATAATTATGACCGTGCCATTTTCAAGAAATTGAAAAGAGATCTTAAAAACCAGAACCTGACACGGGTTGACTATAAAAGAGCATGTAAGCTCTTGCAAAATGAAATATCACTGAACAGGAAAATCGATATGCTGGTATCCATGAGAAATCTGATGGAGTACTGGCATGTTGCGCATCTGCCGTTCGCTATGGCCATGATGATTGTGATGATCATTCATGTGATCGTGGTAATTACCATGGGATATAGATGGGTATTTTAATTGAAAAGGTAACTTATTCATGTTTTTGACGATTAACTGAGTGTTTCATTAAATTATCATATGTAACTATATAGATGGAAGTATTAATTGAAAAGATCATCACTTATTCTGTGGTCCTGCTTTTTATAGGGATCATAGTCTTTATATATATCAGGAAGCAGAAGCGTGAATCACGCATAGTTGATGAAAAAATAAAGATCTCAAAAGAAGAAGGGTTGCATGAACCGGTTTCTTTGCATCCGGTTGTAGACATCAATTCCTGTATCCGGACCGGTGCCTGCATCAGTGCCTGTCATGAGGATGATATTCTTGGGATCAGGAACGGCAAGGCTACCATAATCAATGCATCGCGCTGTGTTGGCCATGGGGCTTGCTTTCATGCTTGTCCGGTGGAGGCAATAACTCTTTGTATTGGAACAGAGAAACGCGGTGTTGATCTGCCACATGTCAATATGCAATTTGAATCTAATGTAAGCGGGATATACATTGCCGGAGAAATTGGAGGCATGGGACTGATAAAAAATGCTGTTGAGCAAGGACGGCAAGCGGTAGAAAACCTTACCAAGACTATTGATAAATCTATTGAATCCGAATATGATCTGATCATTGTGGGGGCTGGACCGGCAGGGATATCAGCCTCGCTTACTGCCAAGAAGAATAATCTTAAAACTCTGACCCTAGAGCAGGATACTTTAGGGGGTACCGTCTTTAATTTTCCCCGGGCCAAAATTATTATGACCTCCGCGATGGATCTTCCGCTCCATGGTAAGGTCAAGCTGAGTGAAACCAGCAAAACGGAGTTGCTTGGACTCTGGCAAAGGGTAATTTCGAAGAATATTATTCCTATTGTGGAAAGTACAAGGGTTGAGTCTATAGTCAGCCAGAATGGTGGTTTCTTAATGACAACATCAACGGGGATGAATTATACCACCAAAAAGATTCTTTTAGCCATCGGCAGAAGGGGAACTCCCCGGAAACTGAATGTGCCCGGTGAGGAGCTCGAAAAGGTTGCCTATCGCCTTCTGGAGCCTGAACTTATTGCAGGAAAGAATATCGTTGTGGTGGGGGGTGGTGATTCGGCTATTGAATCCGCACTTCTGCTTTCTGAAACAAATTCCGTAAGTCTGGTATACCGTGGCGATTCATTTGGGAGGATCAAGCCAAAAAACAATGAAAAAGTCAAGGAGGTGATCGCCGCAAATACAATGAAGGTGATGTTCAAGACCAATCTGACTTCCATCGAAAAGGACTGCGTTTATTACATTACGGATGGTTCGGACGCTGGAGTTAAGCTGGAAAACGACATGGTTTTTATCATGGCCGGTGGGGAGCTGCCAACGCAGTTCCTTGAAAAATCAGGGATTATGATTACCCGTAAATTCGGTGAAGCAATTTTGAAGCATGCGAAATAGGACTGCAAACATAGGCGTTAGATTAACCACGAGCTGTTTGTGGTGTTTGGCTATTGTGCTGATTCTGTTTTTATCAGCGCATAATTCATTTGGTCAGATTTCCCCCGGAGACCTTACCCGGGCCCATGCTAATCTGGAAGGCATGTCGAACTGTACCAAATGCCATGAGGTCGGGAAAAAAGTACTTTCATCAAAATGTCTGGACTGTCACAAAGAAATCAAAGCCCTTATCGATCAGAAAAAGGGATACCATGCATCAACCGAAGTTAAAAGCAGGGAATGCTATTCTTGCCATAATGAGCATCACGGCCGGAATTTTAAAATTATCCGTTTTGATACGTTGAAGTTTGATCACCGTGATGCCGGCTTTGAGTTGCTTGGAAAGCATAACACATTAACCTGTAAGGCCTGTCATAAAAAGGAATTCATCAAGGTAAAAAAGACTCAAAAAACTACGGCATCTTATCTGGATCTGGGAAGGGAGTGCCTTAATTGCCATGCTGATTACCATCAGAGCACCTTATCAACGAACTGCGCTTCCTGCCATAATAACAATGCCTTCAAGCCTGTTATCGGTTTTGATCATAAGAAAACAAAATACCCGTTGTTGGGAAAACATCAGGCAGTTGAATGTTCAAAGTGTCATAAGATTGCGGACCAGAACGGTAAGAAATTCCAGAAATTCTCAGGGATAGCTTTCTCAAATTGCACCGATTGTCACAAAGATGTACATGAAAATAAGTTCGGCAGCGACTGTAAAAAGTGCCACAATGAGGAGTCATTTAAAAAGGTTGCGGGATTAACCGGGACTGGATTTAATCATGCCAAGACTGGCTATGTATTAGAGGGCAAGCACATAACTATAGATTGCAAGTTGTGTCATAAGGTTTCGCTCACCACCAAACTGAAATTCAGCCTTTGCTCGGATTGCCATAAAGATGAACATAAGGGCCAGTTTCATAAGCCTGGCGTTTTATCAGATTGTAAAGATTGTCATTCGGTTGAGGGATTTAAGCCGTCGAGGTATACGGTTGAAAGACATAATAAAGGCGATTTTCAGCTCGATGGGGCGCATCTGGCAACCCCTTGTTTCGCGTGTCATAAAAAGGAAAAGGATTGGGTTTTCAAAGGGCTGAAGAAAAGTTGTGCCGACTGCCATGAAAATATTCACAGGAAATCCATCGAGCCAAAATTCTTTGGAAACCAGAATTGTGAGAACTGCCACTCAACCACCTTGTGGAGCAAAGTGAAATTTGATCATAACACCACTGATTTCAAGCTCACAGGAAAGCATGCTACGTTGACCTGCAAGCAGTGCCATTTTAAGGCGGCACCTGACGGAACAGTGCAGCAGAAGTTCGCCGAGCTTACCAGCCGCTGTCTGGACTGCCATGCCGATACGCATAACCGGCAATTTGATACAACACAGGATAATTCCTGCATCCGTTGCCATGATTTTGAGAAGTGGAAACCGATCCAGTTCAATCATGACAATACCAGATTTAAGCTTGACGGGAAACATAAAGATGTGGCCTGTTTGAAATGCCATAAGGAAGTTACTGAGGGCACCTTAAGATATGTTAATTATAAACTCGGGGATAAAAAATGCTCAGACTGTCATTTACGCTAAGCTTCTTGCTTTGCATAGCATTGGGATACGGTCAATCTCCGCACGGGAAAGGCTTTGACAAGGATTGTTCCCTTTGTCACAAGACTGCCGGGTGGAAAGTTGATACGAAGACCTTGTTATTTGATCATGACAGTACGAGCTATAAACTGGTTGGGCAGCACAAGTCGGTAAACTGCCGGTCGTGCCATAAATCGCTGGAGTTTTCGAAAATAAAAAGCGAGTGCATTGATTGCCATAAGGATCTTCATGAAACCACGCTGGGGCCTGACTGTGCGAGGTGTCATACGCCAAAGACATGGATCATTGAGAACATCAGTGAAATACACAGGAAGAGCAGGTTTCCGCTGACGGGGGGCCATCAGCTGGGAGATTGCAAGGCTTGCCATATTTCCGGGTCGACGAGGAGGTTTGATCCGCTCAGCATCGAGTGCGTGAGCTGTCACCTGAAAACCTATCAGGCAACCACGAAGCCGAACCATCAGGAAGCCGGCTATTCAGAAGACTGCCTCCAGTGCCATTCGGCCAGTTCGGCCGGTTGGCTGGGAGCCAATATTGAGCATAATTTTTTCCCGCTTACCCAGGGCCATTCCATCAGTTGCAGCCAATGCCATGTAAACGGTGAGTTTAAAAAGATTTCAAAAGATTGTTTCACCTGCCATCAGAAGGATTTCAATGCCACTACAACTTTGAACCACCTGAAGCTTGGGTTCTCAACAAATTGCCTTGATTGCCATACGACCAGCCCAAAATGGAAACCGGCGAGATATACCGAACATGATGCCCGATTTTTTCCTGTTTATTCCGGAAGGCATTCACAAGTTTGGAATGACTGCACCGAATGCCACAAGCAAGCCGACAATTATGCCATATTCACCTGCATTGATTGCCATGCGCACAATAAGACTTCGATGGATAATGGTCACAGGGAGGCAAACGGCTACCAGTATAACAGCATTGCCTGTTTTACCTGCCATCCGACCGGCGGGAAAGAGGGCAGCTTCAATCACAGCCAGA
>CAILAQ010000431.1 GCA_903832165.1 uncultured Bacteroidota bacterium
CGGAAAATATCATTATACCGATTTCAGCTCCCCTTACTCGGGTTTCCAATTTATTAAGGACCCGGCTAATAAGTCGGCACAGCGCCGTTTTGGTGAATATCGCTGGCATATCATGGACCCGGTGCGTTTTGATAAGGACCTTAAGGTGACCATACAGTTGCTGGGCTGGCAAAGTGAAGGCCGCTATCTGCCGCTGAAAGACGATATGGCATCTGTAGCCTACTGGTACCAGACGGAACCTCATAATGCATTTCCAAAACTGCCGGCAAAAGATGCCCTGATCATCAAAAACTGACACCCGATACCCGACACCCGATACCCGATACCCGATACCTGATACCTGATACCTATGAAAGCCATCCAAGACTATTATCCCGATCATTTCGGCGCCTGCTACGGCTGCGGCCGACTGAATGAACATGGTTTGCAGATAAAAACCTACTGGGACGGCGACGAAACCGTCACCCGGTTTGTTGCAAAGTCATACCATACCGCCATGCCGCAGTTTGTTTATGGCGGCCTGCTGGCCTCGCTGATCGACTGCCATGGTACCGGCTCTGCCGCTCTGGCTATTGCTAAGGCGGAAGGCATTGAACTGGAGGGACATAATGCCCCCCGATGTGTTACCGGCTCATTAAGAGTTGATTACAAAAAGCCAACTCCGATTGGCGCTCAGCTGGAGATCCGAGGCATTATCCGTGAGGTCAAAGGACGCAAGGTTACCGTTGATGCACGCCTCCTGGCCGATGGCGATGTGTGTGTCACAGGCGAGATAGTGGCCATCAGGGTGCCGGACGATTTCGGTAAATAACAACAGGATAAATGCTGAGCAGAATAAATTTTCGCGATTTCGGGGGAGCAAAAACAGCGGATGGCAGAAGAATCCGAAAGGGAATACTCTATAGATCAGGCGTCTGGCAAAAAATGAACGATGCTGACCGTGCTTATATAGTATCACTGAACATACAATATATAATAGATTTTCGTTCCACGGAGGAGCAGGAGCGGAAACCTTCAAATCTGCCCGGCAGGGAATTGCTATCCATGCCATGCAATATCGACAGGCTTACGCGCGACGGTTTGCGGCCACTCTGGCTCAAACGCGATGCCGACGATAGAATAATGGATGTGATCGATGGTGTTTACAGTGAAATGGTAGACATGATGGTGGAACCGATGCGCAAAATGATTAACCTCATCCTATCCCCCGGCGCACTTCCGATCATCATTCATTGTCATGCCGGCAAGGACCGCACGGGTTTTGCCGCTGCCATGATACAGTGGTTCCTGGGCATGGACCGCGATGCCATCATCGCCGAATATCTTAAATCGAATGTGTTTCTGATGCCCAAAATCAGTAAACTCATGAACAGGCTGCACCTGTTTACGGCTGGACTTTACCCGAAAAGCAATCTCCAGGCAGCATTTGAAGTCAAAGAGAAATATCTGTTAACCGCAATGAAAAAGGTTGATGAAGTTTATGGTGGGATCGATAAATACCTGATGAGCTCGGGCGTTACGCAAAAGCAGCTGGCCGAACTGCGGAATTTGCTGTTGGAACAATAATTATTTTACCAGTGAAATGGTGGGCATTAACCGGAATTATTATCCTGGCGGGATGTATGAACAAACAGGAAAAGTTTGAATATCTGCAGTTTGGCGAGGTAAAACCCTCAGGCTGGATACGGGAGCAGATGGATCGCGATCTGGCAGGTTTTACCGGTCACCTCGATGAACTGGTCCCGGACCTGATCACCAAAGATGATATTTACGGCCAAAACCGCCTGTCGAAACGCGATAAGTCGAAGGACGTAGGCAACATCAAAGAGGGTGCCGACTGGGAGGTGCAATACCTCTGGTGGAACAGCGAAAGCCAGTCGAATTGGCGCGACGGGCAGATCCGGCAGGCCATACTAACCGGAAACAATGAACAACTCAGCAAAGTCGAATCCTATTTACAGCACATCCTGGCCACCCAGGACAGCAATGGTTACCTGGGCATTTACGATAAGAATCTTCGCTATAAATTCAAGACCGAAAACGGGGAGCTATGGGCAAAGGCTACTCTGCTGAGAGGAATCCTGGCCTGCTGTGAATCCGGAACCGGTGACCGGCAACTCCTGCTGAGTTCCATTGAGCGCGCCGTAAAGGATGTTATGGCCAACTATCCGATCAATCATTCTGATCCGTTTGGGGTGCAGAAATCCTTTGCCGGAATCTGTCACGGACTGGTTTTTACCGATGTGCTCGATCGGCTTCATCAGCTGACCGGGAAACAGGAATATCTTGATTATGCTGCATTTCTTTATCAGAACTATTCAAAAAGCAAATTGATGGAAGAGGATATCTGTCTGGACAATATCCTCAATCCCCGATATAAGCTCAAAGGCCACGGCGTGCATACTTATGAGCAACTGCGCAGCCTCACCGTTGCGTATTATGCCACCGGTGATATCAAACTTAAAAAGGCTCTCGATATTTACCTCCGCCGAATCGATTCGGTGACTTCTCCATCGGGCGGACCCGTGGGCGATGAATGGATCGGTGGCCGGAAAGCCGATGCCTCACAAACGGGCTATGAATATTGTTCGATTCATGAGCTGCTTGATTCTTATTGCCTTTTGCTGCAAAAATCCGGAAAATCTGATTTTGGAGATAAAATTGAAAACCTGTTTTTTAATGCTGCTCAGGGGGCACGACATCCAACCGAGAGTTCTATCGCTTACCTGAAGTCGGATAATTCATGGTACATGTGTGGACCACTGAATGATACCATTCCGGTAAAACGGCAAACCCGATATAAATATTCGCCCGTTCACCAGGATGTTGCTGTTTGCTGTATTCCCAATGCCGGCCGGATAGCCCCGTATTATGTGCGTTCCATGTGGATGCGCGACCGCGATGGACTGGTGGCGGCTTTATATGGTCCGTCTGTTCTGGAAACCTCTGTCAGAAATCAAATGGTTAAAATAGAAGAGGTTACCGATTACCCAAACAATTATACCATACGATTTAAATTCACGCTGGATAATCCACTGAAATTCACCGTAAAATTCAGGATACCTGCCTGGGCCAAAGGGGTTAGTCTGAATTTGCCGCACACCGACAAGGGAAATTATATTCTGGTGACGAAAACCTGGCAAAATGGCGAGGAGGCTGTTCTTGAATTTACTCCTGAAATTGAACTTCGGCACGATTTTAAAAAGCAGGCCTATTACACCTACGGCCCACTGGTGCTGGCGCATCCTGTGGAGGGTAAGCAATCCATAACCAAAGAGTTTTCATTGCCCGGTTTTCATGACATCAGCGTTGTGGCCAAAGAAAAAATTGAATTTCGATATGATCCCACTGGAAAAGTCCGCCTGACTGATCCGGAGAAGCTGTTGCTTATGGCAGACCTTATCAATCCAAAAACCAATCAAACTGAACCGGTTGACCTGGTGCCCATGGGCGGAACAATTCTCAGACAGGTAACCTTTAAAGAAAAATGAGCAAGAAATCTGATTTCCTCAGGCTGGTCGGTGGAGAGCCGGTTGAAAGAGTTCCGTTTTATCCGATCCTCATGCATTTTGCCGCCCGGTTCAACAGCACAACCTATGGCGCCCTGGCATCCGATCACCGCGTGCTGGTTGAATCAAACGTTAAGTGTCTTAACCATTTCGATCTCGATATGGTCAGCCTCATCTCCGATCCCTACCGCGAGACTTCGGCATTCGGCGCATCGGTCGACTTTATACCTGAAGGAGTTCCGCAATGTAAAATGAAGGTCATTCAAACCCCGCAGGATATTATCGACCTTAAACGTCCTGATGTTTTAATCATGCCCCGAACGCTCGACCGCATCAACGGTGCCCGCTACTATCAGGAAATTCTCAAAGGATCGGTTCCCGTGATGGGGTGGGTGGAAGGCCCGCTGGCTGAGGCCTGCGATCTCGCCGGGGTTACTGAAATGCTTCTTATGCTCATGATGGACCCCGATTCATCACATCTTCTACTGGATAAGTGCCTCGATACGGCCAAAGATTTCGCCCGCGAACAAATTGCCGCCGGCTGCGATCTGATCGGCGTTGGTGATGCCATCTGCTCACAGATCGATCCGGATACCTATCACATATTCGTTTTCGACCGCCACCGGCAGCTGGTTGATTATATTCACTCCCTCGGTGCCCTGGTAAAGCTCCATATCTGCGGAAATACCACCCATCTATGGCCCGACCTGGCAAAGCTTAAACTTGATATTTTTGACCTTGATTTTATGATCGACCGGGAGGAGGCATTTCATGTATTCGGACCTGAGGTGGTGCGGTGCGGAAATATCAATCCGGTTGATATACAGAACCATAGCGCGCAGGAGGTCTTTGAGCGGACCCGGAAAATTGTGGAACAGGAAAAAGGCCGCCGATTCATGCTCTCCGGAGGCTGCGAAATCACCGTCAATACCCCCCACGAAAACCTCATCGCCATGCGCCGCGCTTCTAACCCGACACCCGACACCTGATACCCGAAACCTGATACCCGAAACCC
>CAILAQ010000432.1 GCA_903832165.1 uncultured Bacteroidota bacterium
ACTCCCATCAGACTCGCAGTGCAATTTATTTTTTTTGTCTTGATATTCCTTTTTAACAGGATCTGAGTGCGGTTAGGAATATTGAATTCCCCGACCAGCCATAAGGGAACTGTAGGCAGAGAAAAAATGATTTCACTGTAATCCAGATAGTCCTTGTATTGGCAGGAATAACCATGGTTAATCCAGATGGCGGAATGTCTGGCTGCTTTTTCCGTAACCGGAGTAGGGCCATTACTTACAGGTTGGCCCATTATTTCAGATATTCCCCTGACCAAAGAATCCCGGCTTAAAGAATCCAGCTTTTGCAAAGAATCCAGCTTCTGTATGGCCAGCTCAGATTCATGGCTTGCCGACGGATCACGTGTTCTCTTATCAGAGTGGTCGGAATTCACCACTCTGGTGGTATGGGTGAACCTGAAATGAAAGCGTGAGATACTGTCCAGGGTGAAACTGTATTCCAGAATACCTGCCTTTCCAAGAAGAACAGACTTGAATCGAAGCCCGGAAACATAGTCCTGGTTATTTATTTTGCTGATGACTTCTTCGCCTTTGCCCGCGGTTTTTATCAGCTTGTCATAGTTCCACGATTTCAGAATAACGAGAGGATCAAATGGGAAACGTTTTATTTCCTGTGCACTGACTGCCAGAATTCCTGAAAACAGACCCAGGACAGAAATGATAATCAGAACTTTTCTATTGCGTTCCATGATTTTGAAGTTCAAAGAGATAGCGATATTCTCCGTCGAGTTTCAATAGTTCTGTATGTGTCCCCTGTTCAGCTATTTTCCCCTCCTTAACTACATAAATCTGGTCTGCATTCTGGATGGTTGAGAGCCGGTGCGCAATGATAATGGTTGTACGATTCACCATCAGGTCCTGGAGGGATGCCTGAACATAATTTTCCGATTCTGAATCCAGTGAAGAGGTGGCTTCATCCAGAATCAGTATGGGTGGATTGCGATATATGGCACGTGCAAGACAAATTCTTTGACGCTGACCGCCGGAAAGGGTGCTGCCGCGATCGCCCAGATTAGAATTCAGACCTTCATCCATCTGACTGATGAATTCCCAGGCGTGAGCCACTTTTGCAGCTGTTTCAGCTAAACTTGCATCTGGCTCACTTCCGAAAGAGATATTAGCTAAAATACTTTCATTGAACAGTAACGGATCCTGAGGGACTATGCCCATCAAATTGCGCAACCCTTGTGTTTTTAATTGTCTGATATCTTTTCCGTCAACCAGGATTTCACCGGAATTCACATCATAAAACCTTGCCATAAGATCAACCAGAGTTGATTTGCCTGATCCCGACTGACCAACAAAGGCAACCGTTTGTCCTTTTCGTATCGTCAGGCTGATATTGTCGATCACCAGCGCATTTTCGTATGAAAAGCTGACATTCCTGATTTCAATTTTATCATTGAATGCGTTAATGTCCTGTGCTTCAGGTGGTTCACTCAACGGATCAACAGATTCAAGAACCTGGTTGATCCGATCGATGGAGGCCAATCCCTTGTTCAGATGATAAAAAGCTGTCGACACGG
>CAILAQ010000433.1 GCA_903832165.1 uncultured Bacteroidota bacterium
GCATAGTGCAGCAGAAATTCGTCAATAACGGTTTTTGATATACTGCTGCTTGTTGCACAGGTCTTACGGATAGTTTCAAAGTCATTCATCTTATATATAGTTTATCCTTGATGGACAGAAATTGCTGATTATCATTCCGTTTCTATTCATTTTAATTGGTTAAACCCGGCTTAACTCATCCCATAGGGCGCTTCGCTTGGGGTACTCGGCTCTTATCTTCAGGATGAGATTGTCACATTTGTCTTTGCCTCCAAGCTTTATCATCCGTCGCAGGTACCGGCAGGCCTCCTGGTAATGACCTCGATTTGCACTGATCTTGAGTAGGTAAACGATCCCAGTGGAATACATTTCCACAAGTTCATTAGAATAACCGGCGGCTAAATATTTGTCAAAAGCCTCAATATTATGAAGTGATGGCTTGGTTTTTAAAAGATCAAACAACCGGTCCCACCATTTTTCATTTATGTAAATTCCAGAAATCTGCTCAAAATTGGACCCGCGTGATTCTCTTTTAAAATCGGCAATGATGGCTTCAACAAATTCCTTCCAACGTCCAGGTGCCACCTTCGCCTTTAATAATTTGTAGTATTCCTGACCATGGTGATTAGATTCAACAAATAGAATCCGGGCATATTCAATGATTCGATCGGTATCTTTCTGAATGGTAGCAATTTTAAGCAGCCAGTCGTACCAGGTATAGACTAAGCCCGGTTTGTCTTTTGCGTCAGCCCTGACTCCGTCCCGAGCAATCCCGATGGCTTTTTCGTAATTTTTGTCTTTGATGGCGCTTTCGATGGCAATTGTCCGAAAGCGGGAATTGGCCAGATTCTGGTTAATGAAATCTTCTGCTTCCTTTGTTCCCTTCATTCTCAAAAGGATTTCAAATTTGATCAGCTGCGCCCTTTCCTTGGTATAGGATTCCATTGGCTTATCAATCAGGGCAATAACCTTATTTCCTTCTGATTCTGTTTTGACTATACGGGAGGCTAGATCCAGCATACCCAGATGCCAATCCCAATCCTCGTAAATATTTTTACCAAAAGTTGTTATACAATAACCCAACAATTCCAATCTGAGCTTATCCGGAATTTCCGCCTGAGCAACCTGGTTCAATAATTCGAAAGCCTGATCAATTGTACCACCAATAGCACCATTACTGTCGTCCACATAATTTAGCAGTGGCGTCATTTCCTCCATCACCGCACAGGCAATATAGATGGTGCTTTGATAGTGGGCCTGGTCAAAATGTTTTTCTGCGGTGAAGAGTAAACTTTCAACCGCTTTACCAATAACCCCGGCTCCGGTCCAATCAATATATCCACGCCTTCCCTCAACACTGGTAATGAATGACTGGATCTGTTTCTTGTACATCTCCTTTGATTCTTCAGAAACCAGGTAGGCGAATCCGGAAATAAATATTTGCCGGAAGGAAGGATTTCCGATGCATTGCTCTAAGATGAATTGTTTCAAATCATCGTGGGATAGTTTCCCAAGTAATTCACGAACCTGTTCTTCAACGGTTTTCTTTTTTGAATGTTTTCCAGCCGATGGCTTCTTTTTTCGCGGTTGGCTGAGTTCCATTTCTTCTTGTTGCATGTGAAACAGGACAGCCACAACGTGTTTGCACACCGGCCCCAAATCGTACGGGCAATCACACCAATGTTCAGTAATAATACCGCCACTAATTTGCAAATGGATGGTATAGTCCTCACTTCCCGACACGATCGCTTCAAATTGTCCGGGTGAAATCTCTTCAACTTCATTTACCGCACCTTTCCTGAAATAGCTTAATCCCCTTTTTAGGATTGCCTCATCGATGTAATTTTCAAATTGTTGCAGTGGGATTTGCATAGAACTTCAAATACTATATTGGGGGACTAGGTCATTTGGCTTTGTGTTTTAATAATTCCAATACCAGCCGCCCCTTTAAGGTGGTGAGGTACTGTTGTTTTGGACTCGTCGGCTTGCCTGGGATGGTCATGGCGAGCCAATTTACACTTTCCAAAGGGGCTATATATGAATTATAGTTCTTAACGTTGTTTACCAGGCCAATTCTTCCCATAATTTCCGTTCGGCTTATTGGAAGTTTGCCTAGTTCAAGAGCCTGTATCATTTTGTCAGCTATACCTCCAGCTATACCTCCAGCTATATCTCCAGCTATATCTCTGACAAAGCCCTTAATTAGATTAACAGCCAGATTATTAGATGATTCAACCACTTCAGCTATATCTCCAGCTATATCTCCAGCTATACCACCAACTATACCTCCAGCTATACCTCTGACCTCATTTAAATCTGAATA
>CAILAQ010000434.1 GCA_903832165.1 uncultured Bacteroidota bacterium
GGCCTTTCTGGACGGCATCTCGCGCACTTGAATCTACCACTTCGGAATTCAATCCAAAAACCGCCGGCTATTGATACCTGAGCCTTGTGCCTTTCCTTGTGCTTTGTGCCTTGAGCCTTATTAATAGGTATTGGTGACGCGGCTTTGTACGACGACTACGTAATCGCCCTTGCCTTTACCTTCCTCTTCGAGTTTCTTAAGTTCATCCTGGGTAACTGTTGAAATCACCACGATTTTTGCATTTGGCTGGAGTCTTTTCAGGTACCAGATAATTCCTTCGTGATTATCGGAATGGTATGATCCGTTGTAGTGGATAAATTGTTTGCCAGGGCTATAATATTTATTCATAAACCAGGCCATGGTAGCATCCTTGATTGCCTGAGCCTTGATTACGTTGTCGCCGCTATGGGCAGCCATACCCGGCATAGCAGGAGCAGCTGGCATTGCAGCGGGCATCGCGGCGGGTTTTGCTGAAGCAGATGGTACCGGAGTGCCGTTCATAGCGCTGAGCATGTTTTTGTAGCAGGGAACCTCAGGATCAAAAGCTATCGGCAGCGGTGGCAGGAAAGCTTTGGCTTCACCTGAGAGAGAGTCGAGGGCCAGAAGTCCCTTTGAGGCTACCAGTGAGGCATAACGGCGAGGTACATTGGTTGCCACGAAAGGGATTTTCTTCTCTTTGGCAAACATCAGAAGAGGCTTATAATCGGTTGGATAATTTTTCCATAACCGGCAATCCTCCGTAAACTTTTTCTCGGTCAACCAGCCTTTAAACATTTCATCTATAAGGATTTGATTATCCGTTTCAAACATTTCCGCACCTAGAACAAGATTCTGGCCTTTTCCTTCATACAAGTCACGGGTGATTTCCAGCTCGAGCCAATGGGCAATGGCATTATTATGAAGTTCACCATAGAACACAAAATCAGCCTTTTCCAGGTCCTTCATCATTTTACTGTACTTTACATCATTACCGTCACCGGTAAATATTTGGTATGCAGGCTTATCCTGCGACCAAGCAGATAAGGAAACAAAAAGAAGGGTCAGAGTGATCAGGAGATTTTTCATTGGTAATTAATTTATTGTTTCAAGGCAAATCGGTTTTGCTTTGGTGCGAATGTAATATAAAAAGGCTGTTTTGTGATGAGCAAAAGGCTCTTTGCTACGGAAAATATCGCAAAGGCAGATGTCACAAACAAAAAAGTGGCCTATATTCACACCAGTTTGATCAATGTCAAAGTAAAAAAAATATTTGCATGAAATAAATTTACAAGTTCCTGATAATCTCATTACTAACAGGTCTGGCAGCAACCGCAGCTAAGAGTCAGGAAGCAATTGATCTGATTTTAAGACCATTTCAGGTTACCCTTTTTCCACAGGTAGGCACAAATGGCTTCGACAGTAAAGATTGTGTGAATAAGATTTCACTGAATATTTTTTGGGGTGTGCAGGTCCAACAGTTAACCTTCTTCTGGCACCCAATTCCTATCCCGAAGAACTTATTACAGATCATATTAAACCCAAAATGATTTATTCAGATACCTCAGGATTCAGCTGAGTAAGAATGTGGCTGGGGTGTAGCGGAGGAATAAGGCTCTGATGGGATTATGTGGTGATTTATTGATGTGGTAATGTGATAATTGAGGAAGCCTGGGTTTCATTGCCAGAATCTTTATTATTTTCATAGTTTGTTTGATGGATTCCATTGATTAAAACCAAATTTAAATTCGATTTTTATGTCGTTGCCCGATCCTCGTATTGACACATACATCAACAAAGCGTTACCATTTGCGCAGCCCGTTCTGAGGCATATCCGCAGGTTGGTGCACAAAGCCTGTCCGGAAGTGGAAGAAACAATCAAATGGGGATTTCCTCATTTCGATTATAAAGGAGTGATGGTGAGCATGGCTGCCTTTAAAAGCCACTGTACGCTTAATTTATGGAAGGCGATACTTATTCCGGGAATTGCACTTGTGAGTGAAGAGGACAGTGCCATGGGACAGTTCGGAAGGATTACCAATATCACCGACCTGCCTGATGATGAAACTTTACTGGGTTATTTCCGTGAAGCCAAACGTCTGAATGATGAGAATATCAAAGTACCTCAGAAACCAAAAGAAGCAATGGTAAAGGAGTTGGTCGTTCCGGAGTGCCTGCTGGAAGCCCTTGAAGAAAACCCACTTGCGGCCGAAACCTGGGACAAATTTGCGTACAGTCACCGAAAGGAATACGTGAACTGGATCAACGAATCCAAAACTGAAGTCACTCGTGATAAAAGGCTTGCAACCGCCATCGAATTGCTGGCTGAAGGCAAAACTCAGGGTTGGAAATATGCCAAATAAATAAATCCGGTTATCATGGATACAAAGAAAATAGTAAAAGCCCTGTCAACAGTCCTCTGGATTGCTGGAACAATCCTTCTGTTCTTAATTATCGCAGGATTATTTGTTAAATATCCTGACTGGCTCGGACAGTTACTCTCAAATATACTGATGGTTTTGCTGGGGGCAGTGTTACTTTACAAGGCTTATCAGATCCGCAGCAGTGACCGGAAATTCGCATCCATCTATCTGATCATCGGTGTGGCATTCATCATCATACCGCTGTTGAATTTTACTTTCATTAAGATCATCGCTGTGGGTGCCATCGCATTTTTCCTGATAACCAATCCCAGAATTAAAAAAATCATAAATAACCAGGGCGAAGGTCCGAATTCATGAAAACATTTCTCAACGTCGCATTTTCCGTTCTTTTGCTAAGCTCTGTAACGGTTTCAGCCCAACAGGGAAAACATACTTTCACTCTCGGTCAGAAGGTTTTTCTTTTGGACGGAAAGCCTTTTCAGATGATATCGGGGGAGATGCATCCGGCACGCATACCGGCTGAATACTGGCGTCACCGCGTCCAGATGGCAAAAGCCATGGGTTGCAACACGATTGCCGCTTATATTTTCTGGAATTATCAGGAGCCGGTTCAAGGGGTTTTCGATTTCAAGAACGGCAATCATGATGTTGCCCGTTTTGTAAAGATCTGCCAGGAAGAGGGCATGTGGGTATTGTTCCGTCCGGGCCCCTATGTTTGTGCAGAATGGGAGCTCGGAGGCATACCGCCCTATCTGCTGCGTATATCCGATATCAAGCTTCGCTGCCGCGACCCAAGATACATGAGCGCAGTGGAACGTTATGTTGTGGAAATGTCGGCTCAGGTAAAACCTATGCTGGTGACTAACGGTGGTCCGATTCTGATGGTACAGGTGGAAAATGAGTATGGCAGTTTCGGTAATGACAAATCCTATCTGGAAGATTTAAGAAAGATGTGGATAAGGAACGGCATCGATGTCCCATTCTACACGGCCGACGGCGCAACACCATATATGCTGGAAGCCGGCAACATCCCGGGTGCAGCTATCGGGCTGGATTCAGGATCCAATGAAGGAGACTTTGCGGAGGCGGCGAAAATTGACCCGAACATCCCTGTATTTTCCAGCGAGACTTACCCAGGATGGCTGACACATTGGGGAGAGAAATGGGCCAGGCCTGATACAAACGGGCTGTTAAATGAAGTAAAGTTTTTGCTCGATACGAAGCGTTCATTTAACCTTTATGTGATTCACGGTGGTACCAATTTCGGGTATACCGCTGGTGCCAATTCAGGCGGAAAGGGATATGAACCTGATTTGACAAGCTATGATTATGATGCCCCGATTTCAGAACAGGGACAGCCTACCCCAAAGTACTGGGCACTGCGGAACCTGATTCTTAAATACACTGATAAAAAGACTGAACTGCCAAAGGCAATTCCAACGATGGAAATCCCGGAAATCCTGATGAATGCATTTACGACTGTCTGGGATAATCTGCCTTCTCCTGTCTGGTCAGTACAGCCCAAACCCTTTGAGGCATACAACCAGGATTACGGATTCATCGTATATAAAACAAAGCTGATCGGGCACAAAAAGGGCAAGCTGACGATTACCGAGCTCCATGACTACGCCACGATATTCCTCAATGGCAAATACATTGGCAAGCTCGATCGGCGCGAAGGCGCGAAAACGATAGATATTCCGGACAGCGACGAGAAAGATCCGATACTGGAGATTCTGGTTGAAGGTATGGGCCGCATCAATTTCGCACAATACCTTATCGACCGCAAAGGGATTACGGACCGGGTTACACTGAACGGGATGACCCTGATGAACTGGGATGTATACAATCTTCCATTTGATGAAGCCTTCATAAAA
>CAILAQ010000435.1 GCA_903832165.1 uncultured Bacteroidota bacterium
ACACGGTAAAGTTGACTGCGGATAATATTCCTGAACATTTTAAGGATGTCGATGTTTTATTCGAGGCATTCGACCGGGCCGATCAGAAGGTAATGATCATTGAATCATCCGTAATAACCTGGCCTGACAGACCCCTGATCATTGGTTCAGGAATGGCCGGAGTCGGGAATTCTAATTCGATCCGACAGCGAAAGGTTGGCAACCTTTACATTTGTGGGGATGAATCATCGGAGGTTGCTCCCGAAACACCTCCACTTGCGCCACGGGTAGGTATAGTTGCAAATATGATGGCAAATACCGGTATCGAACTTTTGTTGAAAATTTAAAATAACACGAATGAAGACTTGTCTTAAGATTATTACAGTTTCCCTAATCTCTTTATCTCTGCTTTACTCCTGCAATTCAGGAAAGAAAGCACTGCAGCAGGGAAATTATTCTGAAGCCGTTTTTACTTCCGTTCAACGATTGCGGGATAATGCGGACAGCAAAAAATCCCAGGAAACTCTGGACCAGGCCTACCCGCTTGCAATAAGCACATTCAAACTTGAAATCGAACAATCACTGAAGAGCACGGATCCATTCAAATATTCAGGAATCGCGGACCGGTATGAAACAATGAATCGTATGGCCGACGAGATTCGTCATTGCCCGGCTGCCCTCAAAATTGTACGTAACCCTGAAAGCTTCACAGAGGAAGGCGCGGCTGCACGCCTTAAAGCTGCTCCTGAATCCTACGATGCAGCTATCAGCTTCCTTCAACAGGGTACAAGACCTTCGGCGAAAGAAGCTTATTACCGTTTCCTGAGTGCCGACAAGTACGTCCCCGGTTATAAAGATGTAAAACAAAAAATCGCTCAGGCCAAACTGGATGCCACACTCAAAGTCGTTGTCGAACAGGTGCCGGTCCCCGGCCGTTATAAATTAAGTTCTGATTTCTTTTATGATCAGGTGTATACACTGCTCAACAAAACAAGCAAGCGTGAATTTGTTGAATTTTACAATCCTGAAACAGCCAAGCAACTGCCTTATGTTGATGAAATATTGAGGATGGAATTTGACGACTTTGTTGTTGGCTCAACCTACGATAAAGAGTCAGAAAAAGAATTTACCAGCAAGGATTCAGTTAAAACAGGACAAGCAACTATCAACGGACAAAAAGTTGATGTGTTCGACCGGGTTAAGGCCAAGCTGACCACCCACCGACGCGAAGTGGTATCAACGGGGGTTCTGCTGGTTCAGATTGTTGAAGCAAAGACCAACAAGCCAACAGCCACGCAGAAATTTCCGGGCACCTTTACCTGGTTCAGTGAATGGGCAGGCTTTAATGGCGATAGCCGGGCACTTAGCCAACAGCAGCTCGAATTATGCAAGAGGAAGCCGGTAATGCCTCCTCCACCGCAGGATCTCTTCCTCGAATTCACCAAGCCCATCTACGAACAACTTAAAGGCTTTTTAAATAACTATTACAAGAACATCCAGTAGCTTATGAATATTCAGCTCAATAACAATCCGGACCAACTGCCTGGCGACTCACTCACGATAAGGGAAATCCTCACCATAAAAAACTTCTCCTTTCCAAACCTGGTCGTTAAAATCAATGGACAGCTGGTCAGGAAGCCTCAATACGATTCAGCTGTGGTTCATGAAGGCGACATCGTTGAAATTATACACCTGATCAGCGGTGGATAATCGATAAGGAAATATTAAAAAGTGCTGCATTTTTCAAAAATAATGCAGCACTTTTTATTTCATCTCGTCTTGAAATTGAAATGAAAACAATAAACGAACATAACATCATTCATAAGGAGCTCCTCGACGCTTGCAAAAAAGGCGATTCCAGAGCTCAGATGGAGATCTACCGTTTGTATTACAAACCCATGTATCATGCAAGCCTGAGGATACTGGGTGACACAATGGAAGCAGAAGATGTTATGCAGGAAGCTTTCCTGGTAGCTTTCAGGAATATCGGCTCCATCGACCTGAATATCAGCTTCGGCGGATGGTTGAAGAGGATCGTTATAAACCGGTCACTCGACGCGCTGAGAAAGCGAAAGCCACAGATGGAACTTGTCGTCGATTTTCCTGATGAAATAGAATCAGAATCAGGGTATATGCCAGAGGAAGGATCTGTCAGCGAAAAGGTTGAACAGGTGCGCCGTGCATTGGAAAAGCTTCCTGAAAAATACCGGCTCGTACTTACACTCAACCTTTTCGAAGGATATGACCATGACGAAATCGGGCAAATTCTTGGTGTAACCCCTTCAACAAGCAGGGCACAGCTTTCCAGGGGAAAGCAAAAATTAATACAACTCATTTCGTAAGGAATTGAA
>CAILAQ010000436.1 GCA_903832165.1 uncultured Bacteroidota bacterium
CACCTCACACCTTGTGGCTGTACTCTCAATCATTTTGCTCACCTGGATCAACACACGCGGTATCCAATCGGGCAAGATCGTTCAGAATACCTTTACATTCACAAAGGTTCTGGTTCTGATACTATTTCTGATTGTCGGTATTTTCATTGCAAAATCGACCGGTTGGTCAGCCAATCTCAATTATTTCTGGAAAGCAGCCTCACTGGATCCGGTAACCGGAGCAGCCACTCCGCTGGTTGGAATGGCCTTTATCGCAGCAATGGGTTCGGCAATGGTCGGATCACTATTTACCTATGATGCCTGGTATAATATCACTTATAATTCGGCCGAAGTCATCAATCCGAAGCGTACCATACCAATGAGCCTGATATGGGGAACCTTCGCTGCTGCCATTATTTTTGTGTTATGCAATATCGTGTATGTAAAAGTTTTGCCGCTAAGGGGCATTCCGGGTGCCGACTCGGTGGTGGGCCAGGGTATGGCTTTTGCCACTGATGACCGGCTTGGAACTGCCGCCATCTTCGGGATTTTTGGTCAGTATGCAGCCGTGATCATGGCTGTTCTGATCATGATTTCTACTTTCGGATGCAATAACGGCCTGATTCTTTCCGGTGCCAGGGTATATTATGCAATGGCCGAGAATAAACTGTTTTTCAGGAAAATCGGAAATCTCAATAATAAAGGTGTTCCGGCCAACGGTCTGATAATACAGTGTGTATGGGCTTGCCTGCTTTGTTTATCGGGATCTTATTCGCAGCTCCTTGATTATGTGATCTTCGCCATGTTGATTTTTTATGCACTGACTAACGCAGGAGTATTTGTTTTGCGGCGTAAATGGCCAAATGAGGAGCGTACCTATAAAGCCTTTGGTTACCCTGTAATTCCGGCAATTTGCGTTATCCTGTCCGTTGTAATCATGATTATCCTTCTGATATATAAACCAAAATTCACCTGGCCGGGACTGATCATTGTGGCCCTGGGCATACCGGTATATTATATCTGGAAGGCAAGAACAAATAAAATTCAGAATAGATGAATGCAGTCCCGTATGTCGTAGGGGCAATCGCCTTCTTTGTGATTGCTTACCGGCTTTATTTCAGTTTTGTAATGACAAAGGTCGTCGTAGCGAATGATTTGAGGGTAACTCCGGCTTCGCGCCTTTATGACGGACAAAATTATCTTCCGGTGAGCAAATGGGTTCTCTTCGGGCACCATTTTGCCGCTATAGCAGGGGCAGGTCCGCTGGTTGGTCCCGTGCTGGCCGCTCAGTTTGGGTTTTATCCCGGATTTATCTGGATGTTAATCGGCGCTGTCATGGCCGGGGCGGTGCACGATTTAGTGATACTGGCTGCCTCCATTGAGCACGATGGAAAATCCCTGGCTGAAATTGCCCGTGCCGAAATCAATAAGGTAAGCGGAACAACCGCATCGATAGCCATTCTCCTGGTATTGATTATTGCCCTCGCCGGCTTGGGAATGGTAGTCGTGAATGCCCTCGCCGAAAGTTCCTGGGGTACATTTACCATCGCCATGACCATTCCAATAGCTTTATTCATGGGGCTCTGGATGTTTAAGCTGCGACCGGGGAAAACGCTGGAAGCTACGGTTATGGGAGTCATTATGTTATCGGCGGCAGTTATTTTCGGTCGGTATATTCCTGAATCCGGTTTAGCACCCTATTTTACTTTCAGCAAGAAAACCCTTACCCTGTTATTATGCGGATACGGATTTCTGGCCTCGGTTCTGCCGGTATGGCTATTGCTTACACCACGCGATTACCTTAGTTCAATCATGAAAATCGCTGTGATTTTTTTACTCGCCATCGGAATAGTAATCGTGGCACCGGATATTAAAATGCCGGGGTTCACGCAATTTGTCAATGGCGGGGGACCAATCATTGCAGGCAAACTCTATCCCTATCTTTTTATCACGATAGCCTGCGGAGCGATTTCGGGATTTCATGCATTAATCAGTTCCGGTACCACGCCGAAAATGATCATGAAAGAGTCGCATATCAAAGCAATCGCAGTAGGGTCCATGCTTACCGAAGGCGTAGTGAGCATACTTGCTTTAATTGCAGCAACCAGTTTGTTTCCACTCGATTATTTTCAGATTAACCTTACCCCCGAAAAATTTCAGGCTGTTTTGCCTCAATTGCGGGAAATGGGATTTACAGAAGGGAATATTCAGGAACTCGCTTCTCAGGTAGGTGAAAAAATAGCAGGACGCCCGGGTGGCGCGGTTTCACTGGGTGTTGGCATGGCTCAGATATTCTCAGCGATACCCGGCATGAAGCATCTGATGAGCTACTGGTACCATTTTGCGATCATGTTTGAAGCCCTTTTTATCCTCACAACCGTTGATGCCGGTACGCGCATTGCCCGATTTGTGCTCCAGGAAGCATTGGGAAAGGTGTATAAGCCTTTTGCCCGAACCACCTGGATTCCGGGTAATCTTATAACCAGTGCTTTCATCGTATTTTGCTGGGGTTATTTTATTTATACCGGAACCGTCGGGACCATCTGGCCCATGTTTGGTACGGCCAACCAGTTAATGGCGACAATTGCGCTTGTTGTCGGCACCACCTATATCATCAACCGCGGGCGCGGAAAATATGCCTGGGTGACTATTGTTCCGATGATATTTGTGGGTATCACAACCCTTTACGCAGGTATCACAAATGTTGTAACGATATATTACCCACAGATGATCACCAAGGGCACAGTAGTTCCCGGCATGATCAACCTGGTAATCACCAGCCTCATCATTGTGTGCCTGTTTGTGATTTTCGGAAATGCTTTGCCGAAGTGGCTTAAAAAACCCGTTGAGATTCCAGGGTAGAGATTCGAGTTTTTGAAGTAGTAGATTCCAATTCAGAGTTCCGAATTCCGAGGTTAGAGATTCAGGGCACCATGAAGTTGTAAATCAATACTTCATGAACACTTTATACTATTAATTCGGCATTCGGAATTCTCCATTCGAATCTCTTACTTCGAATTCCGGTCTTTCTTTCGTCCCCCGATCTTCTTCTTCGATCTTCCGTGTCACCCGTCACCAGTCACTTGTCACTCGTCACCTTTTTCAGCAGCCCCACCACCGCCACCACCGCCCACGTTCCCTCGAGCACGACAAATGGTATGGCATGAATAAGCCATGAGCCGTAAGCCGATAAGCCGGCACCCACCAGGTTCATTAAAAGATACCCGCGGTTATCGGGCTTTACTTTGCCCAATATCAGCAGGAAGAATGCCGATAGAATGAGAAATACTCCGGCCGAATTGACGATATTCGCAAATAACATACTCTGAAAATTATGTCCAAATCTACAAAAATCCGTCAGCTCATTTTCCCGGTCCTGGTATTAGCAGTGGCTATTCTCACGGGATGCAATGGTGCAAAGCATTTTGGTGTTGATGAGATGTACTGCAATAACCGGATCAACGCGGTGGGCGTGGAAGGCGTGCCTGATCTAAGATGGACTGTCGTATCAGACAGGAATGGTGCCTCAGTTAGCGGGTACGAGATCAGGATAAAAGACAAAGAGACTGTAAGACTTGAAGACAGCAAGACGATCAGACTGGAAGACCTGAAGGCAATGAGACTGGAAGAAGGGAAGAAGTACGAATGGCAGGTGAGGGTGAAGGATGAAAATGGCACATTTTCAGCATGGAGCCAGAAGGCCTGGTTTGTTACGGGCATTACCGATAAAGATTGGGCCGGTGCAAAATGGATCGGCCTGGAGGAACTGCCAGATTCGCTTAAGCTGGTGCCCGGCGTTCATGGATCTGGCGATCATCTTGGCAAATTTGCAGTCCGCCGACCGGTAATTCCATCCTTCCGGAAAACTATAAATATCAGTAAACCCGTTGGGGAGGCCTGGATGTTTATCTCGGGAATGGGCCAGTATACCCTCGCTGTGGACAACAAAGATCTAACCGGCGGATTCATGCGCCCAGGCTGGACTAATTATGCAAAAACCTGCTTTTACAATGGCTTTGATATGACCGCACAGTTGAAAAACGGGTCTCATGAGGTAATCGTTACCGTTGGCAATGGGTTTTTTAATATTAACCGGGAGCGCTACCGCAAAATGGTCGACGCCTGGGGAATGCCCATGATGCGCATGACCATGGTGATCCGCTATGCTGATGGAACCAGCGAAAATATCAAATCAGATACTTCCTGGGAGACTTCCCCCTCCGCCACAACTTTTACTTCGATTTATGGCGGCGAGGACTACGATGCACGATTGAATAATGCCACCTGGCATCCTGCGATTGAGGTTAAAGGACCGGGAGGGGCCATGCGCTGGGAGGCCGACTACCCACTGGAGATCATGCAGACCTTTAAGCCGGTAAAAATCACACAGCTGGCCGATAAGTCCTGGGTGTATGATTTTGGCCAGAATGCATCAGGTATCCCTGAAATCAGCCTCACCGGGCCTCACAGCAAGGTGATCCGGCTCACTCCCGGTGAACTGATCGACGACAATGGTCAGGTTACCCAGCAGGCTTCCGGAGGGCCTCATTATTACGAATATACCACCAGCGGAGCAACGAGCGGTGCAAGCTGGAAGCCCTCTTTTACTTATTATGGTTTCCGGTATGTTAACTTAACCGGTGCCGTACCTGCAGGAGAACCTAACCCGGAAAAACTTCCGGTAATCGAAACCATGGTTTTCCACCATACCCGTAACAGCTCACCATCTGTTGGTTCGTTTAAATGTTCCAGCGAACTGTTTAACAATATTTTTACCCTGATCAACTGGTCGGTTCGGAGCAATCTCGCCAGCGTAACCACCGACTGTCCGCATCGCGAAAAACTCGGCTGGCTGGAGGTTACCCACCTGATGGGAAATTCGATCCGGTATAATTACGATATCCGGAATATGTATGAAAAGATTATCGATGATATGATCGATGCCCAGCTCGATAACGGTCTGGTTCCGGATATTGCTCCTGAATTTGTCCCTTTCTCCGGTGGTTTCCGCGATTCGCCCGAGTGGGGCAGCTCAGCGGTCATCATTCCCTGGTACGTGTATAATTGGTATGGGGATAAGAGGCCGATAGAACGCGCTTATCCGATGATGAAAAAGTATGTCGCGTATCTGGGTTCAAAAGCAAATGGAAGTATCGTGTCGCACGGCTTGGGCGATTGGTGCGATCTGGGCCCCGGAGCACCGGGCGAGTCACAGCTGACACCAATGGCCCTCACAGCAACTGCCATATACTATTACGATCTGTCTGTCCTGACAAAAATGGCCGGTATCCTGGGTTTTGCTGAAGATGCAAAGGTGCTCGCCGACAGTGCCGGTGCGGTTAAAGAAGCCTTTAACAGGAAATTTCATGATCCGGTTACCCATGTTATCGGATCGGGTTCGCAAACATCCTATGCCATGCCGCTGGTGGTTGGCCTTATTCAGGATCAGAACAAAAGCGATGTTTTTAAAAACCTGATCGGCGCAGTTGAAAGGGATGGTTACGCCCTCACTGCCGGTGATGTCGGTTATCACTACCTGGTGCAGGCTTTGCAGGATGCCGGAGCTTCCGATGTTATTTTCAAGATGAATTCACGCGAAGATGTTCCGGGATATGGTTTTCAGCTGAAGAAGGGGGCAACGGCCCTCACGGAGTCATGGCCTGCGCTGCGTTATGTGTCGAATAATCACATGATGCTAGGTCACCTGATGGAGTGGCTGTACAGCGGGATTGGAGGTATCCGCCAGGCAGATGACTCCCCGGGATTCGATAAAATCATTATCGATCCCCAACCCGTGGGCGACCTTACCTGGGCCGAGACTACCCATCGAAGCATTCATGGTGAAATTTATTGTCGCTGGGAAAAGAGAGGAAAGAAATATTTAATAGATATTCGCATTCCCGTTGGAACCACTGCAGAGGTGTGGCTGAAAGGCAAACATCTGGCAAGCACAGGATCGGGAAATTATCAATATAAAGTGGAGGAATAGTCTGATGAAAATTCTTGGAATGGGTAATGCCCTGGTTGATGTGCTGATTCGCGTTGAAAATGAATCGATACTGAATGAATTGAAACTACCCAAAGGCAGCATGCAGTTGGTGGATAAAACCCGGCTTGGAGAAATTGAAGCCCGCATCAATGGTTTTGAACGAAAAATGGTTTCCGGAGGTTCGGCTGCAAATACCATTCACGGACTGGCCGAGCTGGGTATTAAAACCGGATTTATCGGATCAGCCGGAACAGACAGCTGGGGCAATTTTTACATCAGTGACTTAAAGGATAAAGGGATCGAGCCTGTTTTTTATCGTTCAAACAGCCAAACCGGACGCGCCATGGCTTTTGTCACTCCTGATGGTGAGCGGACTTTCGGGACCTACCTGGGCGCTGCCATTGAGCTGGGACCTGAGTTTCTTACCCATGAGATGTTCAGCGGATGGGATGCGTTTTATATCGAGGGATACCTCGTTCAGAATCATGATCTGATTAATTCGGCACTTGCTCATGCCCGGCAGGCCGGATGCCTGGTTTCACTGGATCTTGCGAGCTATAATGTGGTGGAGGATAATCTGGAATTTCTGAAAACAGAGGTGGCTGAATATGTGGATATCCTTTTTGCAAACCAGGAGGAGGCGTTTGCATTTACCGGCAAGGAGCCGGAGGCTGCTGTGGAAGAGCTTGCGGCCACCTGCAGGATTGCAATTGTGAAAACAGGTAAGGATGGGGCATGGGTGATGTCGGGGAATGAGAAGGTCCATATTCCGGGCCTGGTAGCCAATTGCATAGATACCACCGGCGCGGGTGACCTTTTTGCTGCCGGATTCCTTTACGGTCACACCAAGGGATACTCACTCCAGAGATGCGGTGAACTGGGCAATTTACTGGCTGCTGCAGTTATTGAGGTCACCGGGCCTAAAATCTCATTGCACCACTGGGAGGTCATTCATAAAACTTTGGGAACGAAGTGATTTTAAGTATAATGAAAACGAAGTGAAATTACTTTTATTCGATTTTCGACAACGGTATAAATCAATCGATGTTCATGTGTAATGCGACGACTCCAAAATCCAGTAAGTTCGTGCTTTAAAGGCTCCGGTTTGCCAATGCCGGAATAGGGTGTCCTGGAAATACTATCGAGCAATTTTGTAATCCGAATTTGAACTCTTTTGTCACCAGACTTTTGCCAGAAAGCTATATCTTCGAGTGCTTTGTCAAGAAAAATCTATTTCCACAATTCAGAGGGATTAATAGTTTTACCCTTTTTGCCCTCTTTGATTTGTTTAATACCATTCAATAATACTTCCTTATTTGCCTTTGACGAAAGCAGGTATTCAGTTTCGTCTAGAAACTTAATCGAATCGTCTTTTTCTAAACGTGCAAGTTCTTTCAGCATGTTTAAAATCGTTTTCCCGATTTTCGTTTTTTCGTTGATCTGAATTGTTGTCATACCTGAATTTTTTACAAAGATAAGCTATAATTTCTAGCACCTGGCGGCTGTCCGCTTCTTGCCGATGAGTCCTTGCGCAGCTGCTTTTTTAATGTAATCGGTTGCAGAAGGAACCTTGCAGGCAGTCCCTTTCATATCGACAGTCACCGTACCGATTTTAGCCGCTGTGCTGAGCGATTTTTCTGTCAGGACTTTAATAAAAGTCCCAATCGCGATAACAAAGCCGTTCATGGTATGTCGAACTCTGATTTACCCTGGCAAAATAGGCTAAAGTAGTCCAGCCAGCCGCGGCAATTCGCTCCTGGTCGGACTGGATCCATTTTAGTCCAAGATCGAAACCAAAATTGGTTTCCGAAGCAACCCAGGGTACGGTGAACTCATTCAGATAAAACCAATAAGCCTGGTCGAGCCATTCTTTCAGCTATGCTGCGGTTATCTTCTTTTCATCTGCCATCAGGCCGGCGAGATACATGGCATCTGAGTTACCTGTTTTATAAAGCTCCAGAAGAGTTTCAGCTGCGGTCATAGAATTCAATATATCAGGGTTTCGAATAGACCGTTAAAGCGGCCTTTTCGACAAAATCTTTCATTTGTTTCTTAACACCCGCATCATTGCTTTTGTTTAAATTACCCAGTGCATTGATCAGCGCGGAAACATCCTCTGTGGTATTTTCGAGTCCCAGGCTGATACGGGTCAGACCCGGCAGCCGCATTTTCGGAATCAGAGTAAGCATAAAGCGCTGGAATCGCTCCAGTGAAGGACTAACACCGAGCAGGTTCTTTATCAGGATGTGAGCGCAGTGGCAGCCATATCGCACACCGATGCCGTGCTGTCCGGCTAATCTGAGGGCTACCTGGCCGGCCATGATCTTCTCCAGATTAAAGACGATTACTCCGATTTTATTAATAAATCCAGGGGAGTCAGGGTTGGTTACTCCATATATTCTGATTCCGGGTATTTTGGCGAATCCCAGCAAAGCCTGTCTGGTCAAAGCCTGTTCTTCTTCCTGGATCACGTCCATACCAATACGTTGTAATAGCAATAGTGCCTTGCCCAATGCAGCTATTCCTGCGGCGTTTTCTTCTCCTGATAAACGGATTTGTTCCAGTTCTGCGGGGCTGAAATTCAACAGTCTTTTTTTGCACACCAGCACGCCACAGCCAAAGGGCGCATAGACTTTATGCGCGGAGAAGGCGAGAAAATCAATTCCGCAATCATCCATCTCCACCTTCCGATGAGCGACAAGTTGCGCAGCATCCACCAGAAGGAGTGCACCATACCGATGAACGATTTTGCTTATTTCACTGATATTGTTGCATATGCCCAGAACATTGGAAGCACCGCTGACCGCTACCAGCCTGATTCGCCGGTTACCATATTGTCCCTCCTGGTTAAAGGTTCTCAAAAGGGTTTCCATTTCGTTCAGGTCCATCAATCCCTCTTTGTCTATCGATAATCTGATTAAGGAGCCACCGGATACCTTTCGCCATGGTAAATCATTGGAGGAGTGTTCAAGTAGTGTACTGAGGACTACCTGCTCAACACCCTGCTCGTGTCCCTGCATCATACTCTCGGCTACAAGGTTGATCGCTTCAGTAGTATTTGAAGTAAAGATCACATCATAAGCTTTTTGCGATGCACCCAGTATTTTGGTGCAGATGGATTTCACCTCATTAATGATCTCAAGTTTAACCTCCGGGGTTTGGCGTAAAGTTTCCTGAAAAGCTTCCCAAACCGGAGTAAACGTCCGGGTGCTGGCACTGTTATCGAAATTGATAAATGGTAACGACCCATTCATGGTTGGCACCTGGCCACCGCGACCAATCAGTGTAAGTTTGAGCTCATCAAGCAATTTCTTATCCGAAAATTTTTCCAGGTCATCCCGATACAATATTTCCGTGGCTGTCCGATTTTCGTTTCCCGGGTTCAGGAAGATCTCCTTACCCGATTGCTGTATCAGCCTGAGCGCTCTCGCAAAGGCGATAACGTTGATGATAGCCGGAGTGCCCGCCTCAAACCGGTCGGGTGCACCGGCCCAGAGTACCCTGTCTTTTGAAATAACCCTGGTTGTACCGCCACCTGATTGGAAAGAAACCCCTTTGTGCAATGCCCCCCTTTTCACTGCCAGCGCATAAACACCCAGGGAAAGGCCAAATTCATTGCTGGACAATCTCCGGTAACTGTTTGGCTTGAGTTGTTCCCTGAGAGCAGTTTCTCTAACTGATGTACAGAAGATGACAACATATTTACTTTTTTTCAGGCCCATGAAATCCAGAATAATGACTCTGGCTTGCTCGAATAAATAGGTGGACACCATGGAGTTATGTCCGCTACCCCTTTGAACATTGGAATAGGTTTCCAAAGCTGCATGCACTGAACGCTCAAGTTCTTTAAATGCCATTCTTCTTAAATTATAGCATTAAAATTACAAATTAAAAGCCTGAATGTTTGGATATTCAGGCTTCTGCAAAAAATAAGACAAGGAGAAAGAGTAAGCTTTTTTTTAGAATAATCCGTGTAACTGAGCGTTTATTTTATCGATTACGGTACTGATATCCTCAGGATTACCCAGAAAATCCATGGAGTCGGCATCCACGATGAGCACTTTTCCGTCGCGATAAGTTTCCACCCAACTTTCATAACGCTCATTCAGGCGCTTGAGATAATCGAGGCGGATTGAACTCTCGTATTTACGGCCTCTTTTCTGAATCTGATTAACCAGCGTAGGCACTGAGGCCCTGAGGTAGATAATCAGGTCGGGCGGTTGAACCAGAGAGACCATCAGGTTAAAAAGGGTATAATAATTTTCGAAGTCGCGAGTGCTCATCAACCCCATCGAGTGGAGGTTAGGGGCAAAAATATAGGCATCCTCATAAATCGTACGATCCTGGATAACGGTTTTGCCCGATTTCCTGATTTCAAGAATCTGGTTGAACCTTGAGTTGAGAAAGTAGATTTGCAGATTGAACGACCAGCGCTGCATATCTGAATAAAAATCGTTCAGGTAGGGATTATCATCAACATCTTCATAATGCGGCTCCCACATGAAATGTTTGCTAAGTATGCGGGTGAGAGTAGTCTTGCCCGATCCGATATTTCCCGCTATTGCAATGTGCATGGTTTGTTTTTGCGCCGATTAGGCAGTTTCGAAAGTACGATATTTTTTGAATTCAGATACAGCCAAAATTATTTTTTTGAAAGCCTTAGCAAGATCACTTTTTGAGGCATTCTTATCAGCATCATATTCTGATATAAACAGGCTTCCAAAAACTCTCCTTCTCTGCTTCTCACCAATTCCTCTTCTTCCGTAACGGGGTCCTTCCAGAGGGTGATTCTGTGGGGATACACCAGCAGGATTTGGTTGGCATATACATTGAAGGAGGGAACTTTCAGGGGGATTTTCCGGAGCAGGTTGGCAAAAAGATCGAATACCTGAATTTCCTTGCCAGGGATGAGCAGCATCACCTGATCGCCTGATTCGGTTAGCCGGTAATCCGTTGACCCTTTCCCCGAAGGCAGATTCAGCGGAGCCGATTCAACCAGGGTCCGGAGTTGCATGTTTATTTGCCTGAGGCGGAAGGAGGTTCCGTCGACCACCCAAAAACCGCCCTGCCGCGATGAGGCAACGGCGAGCGGGACAGTGATTCCCAGATCATCCAGCCGGATGACTCCCGAGCTTGGGGCCAGCCGGTTGTTGAGAAAGCGTAAAAGGTTAAAATCTTTCTGGTAAACGAGGATCCGCATCGGATCGCCGGCATCGATCCGCGTGATCGCTCCTGTTTTCGGTTCTGACCAGGAATAGGCAGAATCACCCCTTGAATCATATTTCACCAGTGATCCGTTGTTCACGAGATAAAACTGGCCCAGCTGATCAGCTGCAATTGTTTCGGCTGCTTTGGTCCATACTTTAATGGTATCAGTTTCCTGAAGTGAAGAGAAGAAATTTGAATTTGCAGGCTCAGCTGAGAGTCCGAAAAATATTTCAAGCAGACTGATAAACAGGGTCATCGATTTATAATCTGAAAAATTTCTTCCACAATTTTCCGGTCGTTGGATAGCCGTGGAACTTTATGCTGACCGCCGAGGTGACCCTTCATTTTAAGCCATTCATAAAAGGTGCCGGGCTTAAGAGGAATGACTTCGGGCATATGGAGGGCAATACTTTTATATCTCTTGGCTTCATAATCTGAATTGGCCGCTTTAAGGGCATTGTCAAGCAGCTCAGTGAAAAACTCAGGATTGTCCGGCAAACGAATGAACTCGATCAGCCACTGATGCCGCGCTTTTGCCCCTTCACCCATGAATACCGGAGCAGCAGTGTAATCTGATATCTGAGCATTTGTACCCACACAAGCCTTATTCAGTGCAAACTCGGCATTGTCAACAATCAGCTCTTCGCCAAAGGCATTGATAAAATGTTTTGTACGACCGGTAATCCGAAATTTTACGGGCTGGAGCGAGGAAAACATGATCGTATCACCAATCAGGTACCGCCATAATCCACCGGTAGTGGAGATCACCATTGCATAATTTTTGCCGGTCTCTGCCTCAGCAAGGGTTACTGCCTGTGGTTCAGTTGAATTAATTTCATCTATGGGCAGGAATTCATAAAAAACTCCATAATCCAGCATCAGGAGCATATCGGAATCAGCAGGGTCATCCTGAATGCCAAAAAAGCCCTCGGAGGCATTGTAGGTCTCCATGAATTTGACTTTATCAGAGCCGATAATTGCTTCAAATTGTCTGCGGTAAGGGGTGAAACTTACACCGCCGTGGAGGAAAACCTCGAGGTTGGGCCATACTTCAGCAATAGTGGATTTCCCTGTTTTTTCGAGTATTTTTTTAAGAAGAACCAGGGTCCAGGAAGGTACGCCGGCCAGACTGGTAACATTTTCGGCACAGGTGATCTCAGCCATCCTGCTCAGCTTCTCCTCCCATTCATTCATGAGGGCAACGGAAAGATCGGGGGTGCGGATCCAGTGAGCATAAATCGGAAGGTTCTGGAGCAATACTGCTGATACATCTCCAAATGAGGATTCCGGATTGATATCAGAAACCTGGTGACTCCCGCCGATAGTCAGTGTTTTACCAGACAGCAGCTCATTATCCGGATAAGTATCGAAATAAAAGATCAGCGTATCCTTGCCGCCCTGAAAGTGGCAATCCTCAATGTTATCCCGCGTAACCGGTATAAACTTGCTCTTGTCGCCGGTGGTGCCTGACGACTTGGCAAACCACTTGATCTCACCCGGCCAAAGCACATCGGGTTCCCCTTTCATGGCCCGGTCGATATAAGGTTTTATTCCCGGGTAGTCACGTATGGGAACCTGCGAAACGAATTGCCGGTAGTTTTCGATGTCGTCGAATCCATGGTCATTGCCAAAGGCAGTTCCTCTGCCTTGACTGAGCAGCTTATATAGTGTATCATTCTGGACTTCTATCGGATACCGCTTGAAAAAATCGATCTGATATTTTCTTTTGGTAACGAACCAGGAGAGAATGGAATTGATAATAGGCATGCGGGTCAGACAATAGGTTATCTTCAAAAATACAAAATTATCCCTACTTTTGTGCCTTCAGAACACCCTGTTTCTAATGAATTGGTTAGATATCGTCATTCTTTTGATTTTAGCCGGAGGCCTTGCTTCCGGGTTTAAAAATGGTTTTGTTGGTGAGCTGGCCTCACTGGCCGGACTGGTACTCGGGATATGGGGAGCTGTTAAATTTTCGTGGTGGACCGCCGACCTGCTGGAAGGATTTGGTCTGAAATTTTCTCTGATGCCAATTATTTCGTTCATAGTTACTTTTCTGATTATCACTATTATAATGCAGATAATAGGTGGAATTATCAGCAGTTTTTTAAAAGCGATTTCACTGAACTGGATCAACAGGATTGCAGGAATCGTGGCAGGGGTTTTTAAAGCGGCCATTTTTGCAAGTGTTATATTGCTGGTTATTGATGCAGTGAGCACGCGTCATCCGCTGATTTCTAAAGCTACACGAAGCAATTCGAAATTATATGAGCCGGTTTCTGAAATTGTTCCCACCATCCTTCCTTTTCTGAAACTGGAGGAGTTGGCAAAAGCGGGAAAAACGAAGGAAATTCCGGCCCAAAAGTTATAATTCCGGGTTTAACAGTCAATTAATTATCTTAGCCAAAATTTTTGGGAATGAATTTCGTAGAGGAATTACGCTGGCGTGGACTAATACATGATATCATGCCTGGTACTGAGGAGATGCTCGCAGAGGGGATGGCTTCAGCTTATATTGGTTTTGATCCTTCATCGGACTCTCTGCATATAGGGAATCTGGTGGGTATAATTATACTGAAACACTTTCAGTTAAGTGGTCACAAACCCTTTGCTCTGGTTGGCGGGGCAACTGGCATGATCGGTGATCCTTCGGGTAAATCGGAGGAGCGAAATCTGCTTGATGAGACCACGCTGCGCCATAATCAGGAGTGTATTAAAAAACAGTTGTCGCATTTTCTCGATTTCGAGGGGGATACCCTGAACAGGGCCATCATGGTTAACAATTATGACTGGATGAAGGATTTTTCATTTCTTGCCTTCATAAGGGATATCGGGAAGCATATTACGGTCAACTATATGACAGCAAAGGATTCAGTGAAGAAAAGGCTCGATACGGGTATGTCCTTCACTGAGTTTAGTTATCAGCTTGTTCAGGGCTATGATTTTCTTCATTTATACCAGAACAACGGAGTAAAACTTCAGATGGGCGGCTCTGACCAGTGGGGGAACATCACCACGGGCACCGAACTTATCCGAAGGAAAACCGGCGGCGAGGCTTTTGCGCTGACCACCCCTTTGATTACCAAAGCCGATGGCGGAAAGTTCGGTAAAACCGAATCGGGAACGGTATGGCTCGACCCTGAAAGAACCTCGCCTTACCATTTTTATCAGTTCTGGTTAAATGTTTCCGATGCTGATGCAGTGAATTATATCCGCATATTTACCCTGCTGAGCAGGGAGGAAATTGATAGCCTGATAGCCCGGCACACCGAAGCACCCCATGAACGCCTTTTGCAGCGCAGGCTTGCCGAAGAGGTTACCTGTCTGGTTCATTCTGAGGCAGCGCTCCGTCAGGCTGTGGAGGCTTCAGAAATCCTGTTCGGCAAGGGAACCCGCGAATCACTTTCCGCACTTGACGAAAAGACCCTGCTTGAAATTTTCGAGGGTGTTCCCATGTTTGATATCGATCGAACTCAGCTAATCGCAGGTATACCGCTGATTGATATGCTGACTGCTCATGCTGCAGTGTTTTCGTCCAAGGGTGAGGCACGGCGAATGCTTCAGGGTGGCGGACTGAGCCTGAACAAGGGAAAAACAGCCGATCCGGATATGATCGTCAATGCCGGTAACCTGATCCGCGACCGGTTTATTCTCATACAAAAAGGAAAGAAACAATATTACCTGATCAGTGTCATTTAATAACAAGGCCATGAATCCTTATCTGAACAACAAAACTTTGCTCGAGCTGGCGCTTAAATGGAAATACCATCTGGGAGTGATTGCTTTGATTGCCGGGGCGATCTCCATCGTTCTTTCATCGCCGGTCTTTCTACGGCCAAAATACAAGTCGACCTCCATTGTGTATCCGGTTAACATGGGTAAATACTCTGAAGAGAGCTATACGGAACAGATGATGGAAATTTTGAATTCAGGAGATATCCGCGATAAAATGATCACCGCATTCAAACTTGATGAGCATTACCGGATATCGCCAAAGTACCAGTTTTTTAAAACAGCACTTTACGGGAAATTTGCCGAAGAGGTAACCTTCAGAAAGACAGAAAATGAAGCGGTAAAAATTCAGGTTTTGGATACGGACCCATTGGTAGCCTGCGCCATGGTGGATTCACTGCGAAAATTCTATGATTTAAAAGTGCAGTCCCTTCACCGGGTTAAAGTTGCGGAAGAGTTGAATATTAGAAATCTGGAATTGCAACGCCTTAAAAGGGGAATGGATAGCATGGCAAATTGCCTTGGCGATCTGGGAAGGAAGTACGGAGTTATGGAAATTACCGGCCAGTCTGAAGGAATATCCACTGCATATTTTACAGCGATTGCCAATGGTAAAGATGTTACCCGCCTTAAGGAATATTTCGATAATGTAGCCGCCAAGAGTCCTGAAGCCAGAAGCCTTATGCTCAGGGTGGAGGGAATGTCGAACCAGGTGGTTAAAGTTCAGGAACTGCGCGATGATGCTTACCGCGAACTTACCAAGAGCATTACTTACTCGGTTGTCGTCACCCCGCCATATCCTTCCGATAAGAAAGACTGGCCGAAACGCTCAATCATTGTACTGATGTCAGTGATTTTTACCCTTATGATGGCAATGGTCGTTATCGGTGTTATCGAGAATCGCAACAATACTAAACCCATCTGACCTTCTTCGCAACAAGCGGGTGCAGGCGGGGTTGGTCTATTTGATCAGCCTGGCCTTTGTTTTGGTAAATTCCTACCTGATGACCAAGGATAAATACGTGCTGGCCGCCTTGCCAGTTGGCCTGGTATTTCTTCTGATTGCAATCTACCGTTTCAACTGGCTGTTCTGGACGGTGCTTTTTTTTGTTCCACTTTCTGTCCCGCTTAAGGAATTTGCAATCGGTCTGGATGTCAATATGTTTCTGCCAACCGAACCGATTCTGGCGGGAATGCTGCTGATATTTGTGTTCAGGCTTGCGCTCGACGGAGGCTATGACCGTTCCATATTGAAGCATCCTGTCACACAGGTGATTATTTTTCAGCTTGCGTGGATACTGGTAACAGCCATCACTTCCACAATGCCTCTGGTTTCGTTTAAGTACCTGCTATCACGATTATGGTTTCTTGCCGTATTTTATTTTATTGCGATAAAGTTTTTTGAGGATCCGAAAAATATCAGACGATATCTCTGGACACTACTGATTCCGCTTGCTGCCATCATTATTGTGATTACGCTTAAGCATATTTCGATAGGTCTTTTTGATCAGAAGGCTTCAAATCCTGCAGTCGATCCGTTTTTTAACGATCATACGCTCTACGGAGCTATCCTGGCAATGTTCGTGCCCATAGCAGCCGGTTATGTCCTCAACTCTCCTTTTAAGCTTTGGATGAAGGCTGGTGCGTTTGTGGTGCTGTCCCTGCTGCTTACGGGACTCGTTTTTTCTTATTCCAGGGCAGCGTGGGTAAGTGTTGCCGGTGGAATCGGTGTGTTGCTGATTATCATTTTCAAGGTCCCCGGACGAACAGTGCTTCTCGGCTTTGCAATTCTTGCGGTTGCGGTTTTGCTTTTTGGCAAAATGGCCATCATGAAAATGGAGGGGAACAAGGTGGATTCGTCCGATAATTTCGGCAAGCATCTGGAATCCATCTCAAATATCTCAACTGATGCCTCCAATATGGAGAGGTTGAACCGGTGGAGCTGTGCTATCAGGATGTTTGAGGAGAGACCATTAATGGGCTTTGGTCCGGGAACTTATATGTTTCAGTACGCACCATTCCAGAAAGCATCGGAGCGGACCATCATCAGTACCAATGCAGGTGATGGGGGGAATTCGCATTCCGAATACCTCGGACCGCTCAGTGAGCAGGGGATCATGGGAGGATTGCTTATGCTTGTGCTGGTGATTGTAAGTATTACGGTTGGCGTAAGGGCGTATCACAAGCAAACCGACAAAGAGCTGAAGATGGTCGCACTAACCGTACTCATCGGGTTAATAACCTATTATCTCCATGTGACCATGAATAATTTCCTGGATACAGATAAGGCCTCAGCAGGGGTGTGGGGATTTATGGCAATCCTGGTGGCGTTGGACAGACATAAAAACATTACGGGGGGTGCGACAAAATAGGGCAGGAGGGCAGATGGCAGAGAGCAGAGGGCAGAGGGCAGAGGGCAAAAATTAGTCAGAAGACGGAAGACAAAAGAAATAGGTTAAGTTAAGTACCAGGTTAAAA
>CAILAQ010000437.1 GCA_903832165.1 uncultured Bacteroidota bacterium
CTCATGCGATCAAAGATAGCAAAAGGATGGTAATGGTACTTTGAATAACCCTCTGATCTGCGGTACTTTTGTTGCTATCGAAGATTTCAGGTCGTCGAGGTAACTGCTATCCTGACCGGCTGATGGAATGTAAAGCAAAAAATCGATCTGGTGAAATATGGTGAGCCATTGCCCTTCATTCGATCGGTTGCCGATTAATTTTACGGAAGGCGGAAAGCTTGTGGTGCTTTCGAAACAGGGGTAAAACTGAGTAACCGGACTTTCCTTTCCGGTTGCGGAAATATCATCTGCCAATACCAGGTTCCACGGAAAGTTCTGATTGAGCAGCCAGCAAAGCTTGTATCCGGGTTCATCAGTCAGGAGCCCGAGGCCGTATACCGGTGAGCCCGGATTCTGCGACAGGGAGAATTTCCTGATTTTGTTCATTATTAAACGTTTAGTTCCTGCAGCGTTTCCAGAGCAGCATTTTGCTCGGCTTCTTTTTTGGAGCCGCCGGTACCACTGCCAAAAAGGGTATCACCAATGCTGACAAATGAAATAAATCTGGTAGGGTCGTAGGGCTCGATATCGGTATAGAAAGTTATTTCCTTCCGGTTTTTCTGTGCCCATTCGATGAGGAGGCTCTTATAGTTTGTTTCGTTTTTCTCGAGGTCGTCCAGGTCAACATATTTCTTGATCACCTTGCGGAGAACATAACGTTTACACCTGCGATAGCCTTTATCAAGATAGATGGCGCCGATCAGGGCTTCAAATGTATCTCCGAGGACATGACGGTTAGCCTGTTCATTTTTGAGGCGGTTATCGAGCAGCTGTTCCAGCCCGAGGTGCTGGGTTAGCACGGAAAGATGTTCGCCGTTCACGATTTTGGATCTCATCTTGGTGAGGAAACCCTCATTGCGGTCGGGAAATTTTACGTAAAGAAACTCGGCAATGATTACGCCAAGCACTGCATCGCCAAGATACTCCAGGCGTTCATAATTCATGGGATTACCCTTGGAATCGGAAACAGATGCTGATTTGTGTATGAAAGCAAGTTCATACAATCCGATTTTCCCGGGCAAAAAGCCAAGAATGCGGATTAAACGGGAATAGAAGAATTTTTTTGGAGAGCCCTTCACGGGTTCAGGCATCCATTTTTTTAAATATAACGGTGGCATTATGGCCGCCAAATCCGAATGTATTGCTCAGCGCGTATCTCACCTCGCGTTGTTTCGCTTTATTAAAAGTAAAATCAAGCTTACTGTCAATGGCCGGATCATCTGTGAAATGATTGATTGTCGGCGGGATTTTGCTTTCCGTAATAGCGAGTATGCAGGCTATGGCTTCGATAGCACCTGCGGCACCCAGCAAATGGCCGTGCATGGATTTGGTAGCACTTATACTGAGTTTATAGGCATGTTCCCCGAATACTGAAAGAACGGCAAGGGGTTCGGCGATATCACCAAGCGGTGTTGAAGTACCGTGAACATTGATATAGTCGATCTGGTCGGGTTGAATTCCTGCATCATTCAGGGCGTTCTTCATAACAAGAGCTGCACCCAATCCTTCAGGGTGGGGAGCTGTCAGGTGATAAGCATCAGCAGACAGGCCTCCTCCAACGAGTTCACAATAGATTTTGGCACCACGTTTCACAGCGTGTTCATATTCTTCCAGAATCACTGCGCCACCGCCTTCACCCATGACAAATCCGTCACGGTCCAGATCGAACGGCCTTGATGCGGTAGCCGGATCATCATTACGGGTGGAAAGAGCGTGCAGGGCATTGAAGCCTGCGAGTCCGCCGGTTGTAATCGGCGCTTCCGATCCGCCGGCCACCATAATATCAGCTCTTCCGAGACGGATATGATCGAAGCCGTTGATCAGGGATACGGTGGATGATGCACAGGCAGCAACCGTACAATAGTTAGGTCCGCGCAAACCGTATTTGATGGAAATCTGCCCGGAAGCAATATCCGAAATCATCTTGGGTACAAAAAACGGGTTGAACCGCGGAGTACCATCGCCCTTGGCGAAGTTGGCGATTTCATCTTCGAAAGTGCCCATGCCGCCGATACCGGATGACATGATAACACCTACCCGGTCTTTGTCGACTTTTTCGAGGTCGAGACCTGAATCCAGGATTGCTTCATCAGCGCTGATAATAGCATACTGGCAATATGGATCCATTTTTCGCGCCTCTTTCCGGTCAAAGAAATTGCCTGAATCGTAATTCTTTAATTCACAGGCGAACTTCGTCTTGAAAAGGGAAGTATCAAAACGGGTAATCGGAACAGCTCCGCTGTCACCATTAAATAATGATTCACGGAACTCTTTCATCGAGCCTCCAATCGGTGTCAATGCACCGAGACCTGTTACAACTACCCGTTTTAATGCCATATTCCTAACCCAAAGTTATGGTTTAGTTACCCTTTTGTGTTTTCAGAAACATACTTTACTGCGTCACCTACGGTTACGATAGTTTCAGCCTGATCATCGGGAATTGCAAGATTGAATTCCTTTTCAAATTCCATGATTAGCTCAACCGTATCCAGTGAGTCAGCACCGAGATCATTTGTAAAACTGGACTCAAGTGTAACTTCTGATTCGTCCACGCCCAGCTTATCTACAATGATCGCTTTTACTCTGGATTCAACGTCTGACATAGCTTTAAGGTTTTAATTAATAATAATTTAAGCATTAATCCTCGCAAATTTTGCCCTGCAAATAAAGCACTTCTGCGCCTTATTATCAAAAAAAAAGAGTTTTTTTTATTTTCGATGGATAATTAGACCTGAATTCCGCAATTTTAAAAATCATTCGAAAGGGCGGATAGCCTGCCGATAAAATTTTGTAAAGGTAATTCAATGAGCAATATAGCAATCTTTGCATCCGGGTCAGGATCTAATGCCGAACAGATCATTAAATATTTTTCGGAAGATTCAGAGCATGCTGTAAAACTCATTTTGTCAAATAAGGCCGATGCTTATGTCCTTAAAAGGGCTGAAAATCTCTCTGTCCCGTCTGTTGTCTTTGATCGGCAAACCTTCTACAATACAAGCCAGGTGCTCGATACGCTTTTGGCAGCTGAGATAGATATCATTGTTCTCGCTGGCTTTTTATGGCTGGTCCCGGATTACCTGTTAACAACTTTTCCGCAGCGCATTATTAATATTCATCCGGCACTGTTACCCGACTTTGGCGGAAAGGGAATGTATGGTGCCCGGGTACACGAGGCTGTGATCCGCGAAGGGCGTAAAAAATCAGGGATTACCATTCACCTGATCGATGAGGAGTACGACCGCGGGAGGATTTTGTTTCAGGCTGAATGCCCCGTATTGCCTGATGATACGCCGGACGACCTGGCCGCCCGGATACATCAGCTGGAGCACCGGCACTTTCCTGAAACTATAAAAGCTTATCTGCAAACCCTGCATGCTCTTTGAAATTTGAGCCTTCTTTTTTATAGCGCTCGAATTCAGCCTTGTAATATTTTACAACGGAGTCATAGGCGTGCCTTAATTTCGGATCGACCGGTTCAACAGGAGGTGATACCACCTTTTCAGGATTCATCGGTTTCCCATCCTGCCATATTCTGAAATCAAGGTGAGGTCCGGTTGCCAGTCCGGTCATGCCAACATAGCCAATAGTCTGACCCATATGAACCGACGCCCCGACACTTATTCCGGAGGCATAACTTTGCAAGTGCATATAGCCGGTTGTAAAATTTGAGTTATGTTTGATTTTCAGCGTGTTGCCACCGCCACCGCTCCATCCTTTTTCTATCACCCGGCCATCACCTATACTTACAATCGGAGTTCCTGATGGAGCTGCATAATCAACACCATAGTGAGGACGCAATATTTTAAGTATGGGATGCATCCTGGCGCTTGTAAACCTTGAGCTGACGCGGAAAATGGTACGGGCCTCAAATGGGATTTTCATGAATGCGCGTCTCAGGCTTTCGCCCTTTTCGTTAAAAAAGGCTGATGTCCCGTTTTGTTCAAAATTATAAGCTTCGAGCCATTTTTTTGCGTGATAGAACTTGGCTGCGAAAATCTTACCCATCCCGATGGATTCATTATTCACGGTTTGATTCTCCCAGATAACCTCGAAGCGATCTCCCTTGTCTAATGCGGTTACATTGATCATCCATTGGAAGACGGTGGCAATCTCCGCCACCATTTCATTTGGAACCCCCTTGTCTTTAAGGGCATTCCAGATGCTGGAGGAAACGGTTCCTTCGAGATAGCTTACCTGGGTGATGATTTCTTTTTTCTTCAGACTGACTTGCAAAGAATCCTTGAAATTGTATACAACATATTCAGCGGCGTTCTTTTCATAGATCATGTACTGCAGCTGGTGAACTGAATCAGGAGTATAATAAAAGTGAATCCGGTTATCGGCCTTAAGTTTACGCAGATCGAATACTGTAATGAATTCCTTGGCCAGACGGTCGATTGTGCTAAGGTTGATTCCACGGTCGAGGAGCATTTCCGATGGAAGCTGATTTGGCCTTATGGTCATAGTCTCCACATCAAAGGAGTCAACCGGCATCGCAAATCCATCATATATAACAGGTTGGATAACAATCGGAAGTCTGGCAGATTCTCTGTGAAAAACCACATCCCAATTAAGATTTCCGGCGACGAAACCTACAAGAATGAGAAAAGCACTTACACAGGCAGTCCAGATCGCGTGCTTTTTCTTTTTGAATATTCTCTTGAGTAGCTTGTATTCCCTCTTAACTAATTTGATTTCCTTATCGACCAGCCTTTCAGCCCTGCTTTTTCGCCTCCTTCGGATTCGCTTTACGGGAATTCGCTTTGCAGGAATTTCCTCTCCAGGTATCACCTCTGCACTCTTTCGCTTTCTTGGCATTCGCTTGGAATTTAGTATACAATATTTATGATCCGCTTTGGCACTACAACAACTTTTTTGGGAGTAGCCCCCTGAAGCTGTTTGCCGGTGCCTTCATGGGCCATAACCGCTGCTTCGATGTCCTTAACACTCATATCCGCCGGAAGCTCAATCTTGAACCTGGTTTTCCCGTTAAAGGAGACCGGATATTCAATGGTATTCTCAACAAGGTAAGATTTATTCAGTACCGGCCAACGGGCTGTTATAATACTATCGGCATTTCCGCACCGGTTCCATAATTCTTCGGCAAAATGAGGAGCAAAAGGAGCCAGCAGAATGAGCAGGGGTTCGAGAATTTCCTTTTTATGACAATTCAGATCGGTCAGGTCATTCACGCAGATCATGAATCCGCTGACCCCGGTATTGAAAGAGAAACGCTGGATATCGTCCTCGATTTTCCTGATCGTGCGGTGCAAAACCTTGAGCTCGGCTGCCGAAGGAGTTTCATCAGTCACGATCCATCCCAGCTGCTCCGTGTAGTATAGCCGCCAGAGCTTGCGCAGGAATTTATGTACCCCGTCGATCCCGTTGGTATCCCATGGCTTTGATTGCTCCACCGGTCCGAGGAACATTTCATATAACCTCAGGGTATCGGCTCCATATTTTTCAATAATGATATCGGGATTGACCACATTATACATTGATTTCGACATTTTCTCGACAGCCCATCCGCAGATGTATTTTCCGTTTTCGAGAATGAATTCTGCGTTGTTGTATTCAGGATTCCAGTTACGGAAGGCTTCCGTATCCAGTATATCATGATGAACCATATTCACATCAACGTGGATGTCAGTGGTTTCGTACTGGCTTTTTAATCCGAGGGAAACAAATTTGTTCGTCCCCTTAATGCGGTAGGCGAAGTTCGACCGGCCCTGGATCATCCCCTGGTTGATCAGCTTGCGGAAAGGCTCATCCTTGCAAACATACCCTGTATCGAATAAAAATTTATTCCAGAAACGCGAGTATATCAGGTGGCCGGTGGCGTGCTCGGTGCCGCCGATATATAAATCCACATCCTGCCAGTATTCGTTGGCCTCTTTCGAAACCAGTGCTGTCTTATTCAGCGGATCCATGTAGCGCAGGTAGTAAGCTGACGATCCGGCGAAACCCGGCATGGTGCTCAGCTCGATCGGGTAGCCGTCCATGGTTACCCAGCCTGAAGCTCTGCCCAGCGGCGGCTCGCCTTTTTCGGTAGGGAGGAAAGCATCAACCTCAGGGAGGCGCACGGGCAGATCGGATTCATTCATTATGTGCGGTATACCATCTTTATAATAGATCGGGAAGGGCTCACCCCAGTAGCGCTGGCGGCTGAAAATCGCATCGCGCAGACGGTAATTCACCTGTACCTTGCCGATGCCGCGCGTTTCGACCTCGGTTTTGGTCCGGGCAATTGCCTCAGATACCTTTAATCCGTTGAGGAAATCCGAGTTGATCATGATTCCTTCCTTGGCATCGAACGAATCTTCCCAGGTGTGCGGATCCGAAGCTTCCTGCCCCGACTGAAGCACCACCTGGATTATAGGAAGTTTAAACAGCGTTGCAAACTTGAAGTCGCGGCTGTCATGGGCTGGCACAGCCATAATGGCACCGGTGCCATATCCTGCGAGAACATAATCTGCCACCCAGATCGGAATTTCCAGTCCGGTAAAGGGGTTGATGGCATAAGACCCAGTGAATACCCCGGTTACCTTTTTGACATCTGCCATCCTTTCACGCTCCGTGCGCTTGCGGGTATCGAACAGGTAAGTCTCCACCTCCTGCTTATGATCCGGCTGTGTGAGGATGCCCACCAATTCCGATTCGGGAGCGAGCACCATGAAGGTGGCGCCGTAAATGGTATCAGCACGGGTAGTGAATATCTCTATAGTAATATGGTGTGAGGGTACTTCGAAAAACATGTTTGCTCCCTCGGATTTGCCTATCCAGTTGCGCTGCATCTCTTTCAGCGAATCTGTCCAGTCGATATTGTCGAGACCATTGAGCAGTCGTTCGGCATAGGCCGATACTCTCAACAGCCACTGTTTCATGCGTTTCTGTTCCACCGGATGTCCACCGCGCACTGAAAATCCCTCCTTAACCTCATCGTTTGCGAGTACAGTACCCAGGGCAGGGCACCAATTTACCAGCGTTTCTGCGAGATAAGCCAGGCGGTAATTGAGGAGTGCTTCCTGTTTCTGATCGTCCGACTTGCTGTTCCATTCATCAGCAGTGAATTCGACAGGTTCGGTGCAGGCGGCTGTCAATCCCGATGTACCGTTTATTTCCAGATGGCTGACCAGCTCCTCTATCGGCGCAGCCTTATCGGTATGAGTATTATAATAATGCTTGAACAGTTGAATAAATACCCACTGTGTCCAGTGATAATAGTCGGGATCGCAGGTGCGCACCTCGCGTGACCAGTCGAAGGAAAATCCGATTTTATCCAGCTGTTCGCGATAACGGCGTATATTATTCTCAGTGGTTATGGCGGGATGCTGTCCGGTTTGGATGGCATATTGCTCTGCCGGGAGTCCGAACGCATCGTATCCCATCGGGTGGAGAACATTAAAACCATTCAGGCGCTTATACCATGAATAAATATCTGAAGCGATATAACCCAGTGGATGTCCAACGTGCAGCCCTGCTCCCGAAGGATAGGGAAACATGTCTAAAACATAAAATTTTGGTTTAGTGGGATCAACGGAGACCTCAAATGTTTTGTTTGATTTCCAGAATGCCTGCCATCTGTGTTCGATATCCCTGAAGTTATATTCCATGGTGTGAGAATGAGTGAGTCCGTAAAGGACAGAAAAATATTTGGCGAAAGTATAAAAACCGCTGTTTCTATGAAAATGTTATACCTTTGGCAAGCTTATTAAAAAAATACTGAGATGAATTTAACCTACGTTATAGCCGGCCAATTCGGAGCTACCGAGATTATTCTTGTACTCCTCGTTGTAGTATTACTTTTCGGAGGCAAAAAAATTCCTGAACTGATGCGCGGTCTGGGTAAGGGAATGAAAGAATTCAAGGATGCATCAAAGGGTGACGATGACACAAGCAGTCACGTAACTCCGCCGGAAAAGAAGGCTTAATCGCTATTCGTGGATAAGAAAAAGCTTAAAAACAAGGATGCGAACGACATGACCTTCCTGGAGCACCTTGAGGTGCTTCGTGGTCATTTACTCCGTTCAATTGCCTCGGTCGGCATAGCTGCCGTTCTGGTATTCATTTTCACCAATTTTATTGTTGATCATATTCTCCTGGCGCCAAAGTCGGTTGATTTTATCACCAACAAATTGCTTTGCCAGCTCGGACATCGCTTCGGCACTGAAAAACTGTGTCTGAATGCGGTTCCTTTCAATCTGATCAATATCGAGATGGCCGGCCAGTTCCGGATCAACATGTCGATTGCCTTATATGGCGGGCTGATCCTTTCGGCTCCTTATATTTTCTGGGAATTGTACCGGTTTATTATGCCGGCGCTTCAACCCAAGGAGCGGAAATATTCGAGTGGTATGGTTTTTTACACCAGTGCCCTTTTTATCATGGGTATCCTCTTTGGATATTACATGATTGTGCCGATGACGCTGAATTTCCTTGGAGGGTACACGGTCAGTGCCGACATTGTTAACCAGATCAATTTCAAGTCCTATATTGGTACGATCACTTCGCTGATTTTTGCCAGCGGACTGGTGTTCGAGATGCCGATTCTGGTATATTTCCTCAGTAAAGTTGGTATTGTCACGCCAGGTTTCATGCGTAAGTATCGAAAGCACGCACTCATAATTATATTGATTGTTGCGGGCATCATCACTCCTCCGGATATTTTCAGCCAGATCATGGTTACGATTCCGATGTACCTGCTCTTCGAGGTTTCGATCTTCATCTCTGCAAGGATAGAGAAGGAGCGGAATGCACGTGAGGCTGCGGCGGAGTAGGCGGACGTCGAAGTTTGAAGTAGGAGGTTAGAGATTCCAATTTAGAATTCCGAGTTCCGAGGGTGGAGATTCAAGTGTGCCTGAAGTGATGATCGAATTACAAGATTAACCACTGAGACACTGAGACCGCGGAAGAACACAGAGATTGCTTAAAGACGAGGCCTGACTGGGGAGGACACTTTGGTATGGAGAAGCGCGGATAATTTACAACTTCATGGTGACCTGAATCTTAAACTTCGGAATTCGGAATTCTTCATTGGAATCTCAACCTTTCACCTTCCAACTTGGGTTTTATGTCTGGGGTTAGTCATAAAAAAAGCCGCTCAGTGAGCGGCTTTCCTTATGTGCTATGAGGATGATTCCTTATTCTTTTTTCTTGTTTCTGCTACGGATGCCGATAATGACGACTCCTCCAACTACGAAGAATGCAATTGCGCCGATCAGGCCGACACTCATGCAGCTTTTTTTCTCACTGGGTTCAGCGACCTTTTGCGCAGGGGTGGTAATAACGGCTTGCTGAGCAGCCGTAGGTTTTGCCCTTACTGAGGTGTCAGGTGCGCCGGTTGGTTGTTCCTGAGCATTCAACACTAAAGAGGATGCTCCTAAAAAGAGCATTGCTGAAAAAGCGATTACTGTAAGTTTCTTCATGACTTAAATAATTTGCGGAGAAAGAGGGATTCGAACCCTCGACCCCGCTTCACGCAGGGTACACGCTTTCCAG
>CAILAQ010000438.1 GCA_903832165.1 uncultured Bacteroidota bacterium
ATCATTGAAAGCATCCACATGTCCGGAAGCCTTCCAGATCGTGGGATGCATAAATATTGCCGAATCCAGCCCGACCACATTTTCATGCAGAAGGATCATGGAATCCCACCAATATTTCTTGATATTATTCTTCAGCTCAACCCCGTACTGGCCATAATCATACACAGCACTAAGACCGTCATAAATTTCAGACGACTGGAAAACAAAACCGTATTCCTTACAATGGGATACCAGCTTTTTAAAGACTTCTTCTTGATTCATATTGGAAACTATCGGTATATCAAGCTTCAAAAATAGGGTAATTCCTTAATTTATCCGATTTTTGCACCGATGGAACACAAAACTGATTTTTTAGTTATCGGCAGCGGACTGGCGGGGATGTCCTTCGCACTTCAGGTTGCTGAGTTTGGAAGCGTTATTTTACTTAGCAAAACCAAGCTGGAAGAAACCAATACCTGGTATGCCCAGGGTGGTATCGCTTCCGTAACATACGCCCCTGATAATATCGAGAAACATGTTCAGGATACCCTCATTGCCGGTGACGGGCTTTGCAATGAAAAAATTGTTCGGATGGTGGTCAACGAAGCTCCGGAGCAAATCAAGACCCTTATCGGCTGGGGTGCAAATTTCGATAAAGATCCTGATGGTACATTTAACCTGAACCGTGAGGGAGGTCACTCGGAGCACAGAATTCTGCACCATAAAGACAATACCGGAGCAGAAATTATGCGGGCATTATCGGCCCGCGTGAGGACACATAAGAATATCACCATTATTGAAAATTCTTTCGCACTCGACCTGATCACCCAGCATCACCTCGGAACACCAGTATTCCGCGGAAATCCTGAGATCGAATGTTACGGGGCCTATACTTTTGATATAAAAAACAGGCGGATCGATACGATTTTATCGAAAGTCACCCTGCTGGCAACCGGCGGCAGCGGATATATTTACCAGACAACCACCAATCCCCCGATTGCTACCGGTGATGGTATTGCCATGGCTTATCGGGCAAAAGCATACGTTGATCATGTTGAATTTTTTCAGTTTCATCCAACCAGCCTGTATAATCCCGGCGAACGCCCGTCGTTCCTGATCTCAGAAGCAGTAAGGGGTGCCGGCGGAATTCTGAAGACTCAGGATGGCGAGGAATTCATGAAAAAATATGATCCGCGAGGATCACTGGCCTCCAGGGATATCGTTGCCCGTGCCATTGATACGGAACTCAAAAACCGCGGTGAAGATTTCGTTAACCTGGACTGCACCGGTATCGATCCCGAAAAATTATTGGCCCATTTTCCGAATATTTATAATAAATGCCTGTCGATCGGAATCGATATGACCAAAGATCCCGTTCCGGTTGTTCCCGCAGCACACTATTTCTGCGGCGGTATCCGGACCGATGAAAATGGCCAGACCACCATCCGCAACCTATATGCTGCAGGCGAAGTTGCCTGTACCGGTCTGCATGGTGCCAACCGACTGGCATCGAACTCCTTGCTTGAGGCAGTAGTTTTTGCGCACCGCGCTGCGGTTGACTCAGGACGCCGGCTGCCATCGCTGAAACATCAGCAGTGCATCCCGCCTTGGAACGATGAAGGAACGCGCAATCCCGACGAAATGGTGCTGATTACGCAAAGTACCAGGGAATTACAGCAGATCATGTCGAACTACGTGGGAATCGTCCGCACCAATGCACGTATGAAAAGAGCCCTCGACCGCATCTATATATTGTATCGCGAAACCGAGGACCTGTATAGTCTATCCACCGTTTCAGTTAAGCTCGCAGAACTTAGAAACGCCATAAAAGTGGCTTATTTAATTGTAAAACACGCACGCCAGCGCAAGGAAAGCAGGGGGCTGCACTATAATCTGGACTATCCGAAGAAGTAAGGCAGAGGGCAGAGCGAAGAAATTAGTAAAAAGTAAAAGGTGACAGTCGGCAGTACTCAGTCTTCAGTACTCAGTCGGCAGAAATGTCCCTCGGAGAGTTGTCATCCCCGCGCAGGCGCAGCCGGAAGCGGGG
>CAILAQ010000439.1 GCA_903832165.1 uncultured Bacteroidota bacterium
GCTGCAGGTATTTGCGGTTAATACTGGTGAAAGGTTCGCCGAAGAGCCAGGGTTGCTTGTCCTTGATCCCGTTTTTGTTATTGGAAGCCCAGCCCGACATGCCCATGAGCACCGGGGTGAAGCATTTCCACTGCAGGTCGCGGGTATAGGTAGAATCGCTTCCGCCGAAGATTCCGTCGACATCGCCCGTGGCGCTGTTTTGTGCTGATAATCCGCTGCCGATCAAGGTGGGAATATGCCACCTGATATAGTTCCAGCTGCCGCTCTGGTCGCCGGTCCAGATTACCGAATGACGGTGTGTGCCTGCCCATCCGCATACCGACCATACAAATCCGCGTGCATCGCTGGCATTTTCAATCCCTTCATAAGCAGCTTTCACTCCGTCGATAGCAAACTTATATCCGTCGCCAACCCAGGCAACATCGAGCTTGCACAGGCGGGTGCCCAGTTCACCGACCTCCCTGGCGATCTTTTCAACTCCGTTCTCGGTCCAGAGTCCGGTCATAAAACCACGTTTGTGAAGTTCGGTCACCACAGAATCCAGCTTGGTATATCCGCAACCGTAACCGTCGTTCGGAAGTATCCAGCCACGGGGCATATCGTGCTTGATATACTCATCTGCAATTATATGAATAACATCGGGTGTGGTTCCGCCAAACCCTGTTCCTTTGCTGCCTGTGGTTTTGATATCGGCCTTGGCGCCCCGGTTATAGCAGTTTGCATCACCCATGCTGAGTGCCCAGCGAGGCATCAGGAAAGGCTTTCCGGTAATGTCGGTGTAGTCGCCGAGAATATCTTTTAATCCTGTTCCGGCAAAGAAATAACTGTCGAAACGGGCTTCATTATGAATCAGTTTAACGGTATCACCAAAGGTATAGGCACCTGACGCATAAGTATTCCGGAGTGCACCATATCCGGCTGTGCTCATAAAGAATGGGGCAGGATTAGGACCGCCGCCATCTTCCCAGTTATAGTCGATCGTGAGTTTAATCGTTTTATCTCGATGTGAAAAACGGCCATTCTGCATACCGCCGCCATAGAAATATTCGTTTGGCTGCCGCTTCAGGTATTGAATGGTTTGCTTGCCGTAAGTCATGCCCTGCGCCTCCTCCCAGATCAGGGAGCTGTTATCTGACTTGTATAGGGCAAAACGCAATGGCTGCTTATAGGCCCTCAAAGCTACATCCGCAGTGGTGAACAGATAATAGGTACCCTTATCGGCACTCTTCATATCAACCGGCAGAATTGGTTTATTTATGACTATATCATTTCCTGCCGGATCGGTAAATTCGCCATCATAGGCCATCCACAGACGGAAAATATCTTTGCGTACAAACTGCAGTTTCAATTTTGAATTTCCGCAGGAAAACTCGCCTCCGCCGGGAACTGCTGTATAAGCCGTAACGTTGCCAAGGGAGAATGCCCCGGAATACAGAACCGTAGATATGCTGTCGTTCGACTGGCGCTGATCGCCCGGAAGTGCGCTGTTGAATTTGATTTTATGGATCCCGTAATCAGTCAGGTTGATGCCCGGGAAATTCACCGTCAGCGTATCAATAATCTTGAACGGATTTTTTTTATCGGCTTTTATTGTTGCCTTCAATATTGGGCGGTTGTCGACTTTCAGAAAGCAGTCGAAATCCTTTATAATGTCGTTCGATCCCAGGTTGATCAGTTGAAAAGCCATTGTTTCCGATGCTTTAAACTGGTTTCCGTTTTCCGCGTGACTCTGGAGTTTATAAGCCAGCACATCTGCATCGAAAGCTTCCGAAAGACTGATATCGTCGACCATCCAATACCACTGGTAATAGCCTTTCCAGAAGAATCTCAGATAAACAGTTTTCTGGCCGGCAGCCGTTCGGGTAACGTTCAGCTCAACATCCATCGGATTCGGGCAATCCTCACCTGATCCAATCTCATTGCGGACATCATACTCAGTCCAGTCCCTGCCGTTTGTGCTTACCCCAACAAAAAGGCCTGCTCCCTTATCTGAATCGCGACGGTTCCAGAAAAAATTCTGTTGAAATTTGAGCACCACTGAGCGATGTTTTGAGCAGTCGATGGCGGCTGTCTGAACATAGGAATCAGGCCAGGTGCTGATCTTTTTCCAGGCGCGGGAGTTCTTATCTACCTTAACCCCTGGAGCTACCTGGAGATGATATCCGCGGCTGACTGAGGCAATCGGGGGTGCCTGATGAGTGCGGCCGGGGGAGCCAGGAAACGGCTGGTCGGTCACAAACCACTTGGTGGCACTATCGTTCAGTACGACTGCCTGCCATCCGGCCGGAATTTTTCCGGCAGCAAAATCTTCCTTCCAGAAAGTCTTGTTGACCGGTTTCTGGGCAAATAGTCCGGCAATCATTATCAGGCCGGTAAATAAGAGAGTGTACTTTTTCATTCTTAAACAATTTATTATTTCATTGTTAATCGACTGTTAATCAAGAAGCCCTCAAATTATTTTCATTGCATTTTGCGAGCTTGGCTCATGACAGGTTCAATTTGTTTAGATATCAGTAAGAACTATAATTTTTTAGATTTTCCCTCCAGATACATCTTGAATTCATCGGGGGAACCCGGATTTGCCATCTCAAATTTGACATTTATCGTAGTAGCATCGATGGTTTCATAGGAGAGCCTGAAACGTGGCATGTACTGCGATGCGGCACTGGTGAAAACGATTGTCTTATCCGTAAAAGTCACCAGATATTCAATGGTATGGCGTTCATTGTCCCAGTAAATGGCCTTCGATGGCACTCCGTTAAAATCGGGATAGATTACCATCAGGTCATCATGCGCAAATGCAGCTTTCGCTGTGGTGGCAGGGAATTCAGTATGGCTCTTACGCACCAGGATATTACCTTCCAGATCAGCCTGAAAGGAGAATCCGCCGGTACCTTGTCCGGGCTGTCCATTACCCTCGCCGATCCAATGTCCGGTAAGCTGCTGAAACCTGCTCCAGTCGATCGATCCCTGCGACATAACTACCTGACTGACTGTTAGCAGCAAGCCTATCAGAATAATATTGAGTTTTCTCATATTCTCAAGATTGTTTAACTCGTTAATCTATTTACCCACCGCGATTAAATATCTCATGGTTCTGAAAAAGATCAGGTTATCAGTAATGGCGGGTGTTGTCATGCAAATATCCCCAAGCGGATTGGTCGAGAGGAGGCTGAATTCCGGACCCGCTTTAAATACATAGACTGTCCCTTCGTCATCGGGAACATAAATTTTACCATCCGAAGCTACCGGCGAACCTGTAAAGCTCTTCATCTGGCCGAGCTTAATCTTATACACCTCTTTGCCGGTTTGGGCCTCATAGCAGTTGACCATCCCGTTCCAGGTACAATTATACAGATAGTTGTTGTACAAGAGCATGGTAGCCATATAGGAGCCCGCCTTGGGCAGGTACCATTTAACGAATTCACTGGAGGTCTGCTGGTCCTTCAGGGTAATATCCCCTTTAGCTTCCTTGCTGATGGCCATGATCGGGTAGGATGCTCCGTGCGCGCTGTTCATGAAAATCAGGCTGTCGCCGACTATTGGGGTTGGAATAGGAATATCCCCGCCACCCGACATTTTCCATACCTCTTTGCCGGTTTTAAAATCATAGGCACCACGGTGTTTATAACCATTCACTGCCACACGCGCCTTGCCCTTATCAAGATAGATATTGGGAGTGCACCATCCGGGCAACTCATCGCGGTTAGCCCGCCAGAGCTCCTTGCCGGTTTCGGCATCCAGCGCCGCAACAAATGAACTTTGAAACACATCGCATTGCACAATCACTACATTATTATAGAGTATCGGCGAACTGGCAAACTCCCATTCGGCCCCGATAAATAGATAGAAAACCGATTTCAGCACCCCAAAATCAGCTTTCCATTTCAAATCCCCCTTCATATCATAACAATACAATCCTTCAGATCCGAAAAAAGCCACCACATGCTTGCCATCGGTGGCAATTGAAGTATTCGCATGTGTTGATTTCGGGTGACGCCTGATTTTGGGAACCCCTTTACAGGCAGTTCTTTCCCACTTGATGCTGCCATTGGATTTATTGTAGCAATAAACTTTCCACTCATGTTCCGAGGAGTCCATAACCGGAGCCACATCCCCGTAAAGTCCAATTCTGAATCCGGTAGTATCTTTACTGCTGATAGCGGTCGTTATAAAAAGATTATCGTCCCAGATAACCGGGCAGGACAGGCCCAGACCCGGGATTCTGACTTTCCATTTAATGTTTTTATTCTCCGGAACGCTCCAGCTGTCGGGAAGATTGGCCTGATCAAGCACACCAGAGGCGAAATTCCCGCGGTACTGCGACCATTGCCGTTCAGGTTTTATTTTATCACCATCATAACCGAACGACATCAGCAACATCGTTCCCAAAATGAATCCCCAGTTAATGATTTTCATTGCGAGTTAATTTTGATATTCTTTTCTCCAGATCCGGGTAATTGCGCGAGGCAGGATTCGTCCAAAGCACCTCGGCCAGCGCATACAACCGCGGAAAAACTTGTGCATCAATAGCAGCTTCAGTCCGGGCAATGTGCGTCCACATATTTGCCTGTGCGCCGAGGATATACTTCGATTTATCTCCCGCCAATTCCCTGGGAACTGGATTGTACGAATATACTTTTTCTGTTGATGTTGTTTCGTATGAATAGTCGAAATAACAATGTGAAGTGGGCGACATCACCACATTGTGACCCTGACCGGCGGCTTGTATTCCCCCTTGTATCCCCCGCCACGACATCACTGCAGCATTTTCGGCCAGACCACCTTCCAAAATTTCATCCCAGCCAATGAGTTTCCTACCCTTCGAATTGATAAACTTTTCCATCCGCCGGATAAAATAGCTCTGCAGTTCCGCTTCATCTTTCAGCCCCTCCTTTTTAATGCGATCCTGGCATTCAGGGCACTTTTTCCAGGCAGCCTTTGGTGCCTCATCACCGCCAATATGTATGTATTCTGATGGAAAAAGTGTAATCACTTCACTCAGAACATCTTCCATGAAAGTAAAAACCGAATCGTTCCCGGCGCAAAGGATATCTTCCGTAACATCCGGACCTTTAAAAAACGGGAAGACCACTGATTTTTTTCCTGTGCAGGAAAACTGCGGATAAGCGGCAAAGATTTCGGTGGAGTGTCCGGGCATTTCGATTTCCGGAACAACGGTAATAAAATTCTTAGCTGCATAAGCAACTATCTCGCGGATATCTTCTTGCGTATAAAACCCATTCACTTCACCCGGATATTGAGGATCAAATTTCGAACAGATTTGTGTCAGTGCGGGGTATTTTTTTATCTCGATTCGCCACCCCTGATCATCAGTCAGATGAAGGTGTAAAACATTCATTTTTATGGCCGCCAGCCGGTCGATATACTTCAGCACATATTCTTTTGGCAGGAAAGTACGGCTGCAATCCAGCATCAGTCCACGCCAGCCAAAAGCTGGGAAATCCGCCATATCCAGATTTGGAATTTTCCCGCTTCCATCTGTGGGAATCAATTGTCTCAGCGACTGAACACCATAAAACAGTCCGGCCGGCTCTTTTGCCGTTATCGTGATTTTATTCAGGCGGACAGTAAGCAGATAACCTGAAGGTTTGATATCTGCCTGATTATCAATCTTAAACTCGATAGTCCCTCTCCCTTTATCCGGCAATTGACCAATCTTAACCACCTCCATAAACTGATCCGAAGTTTCCTTTATCTTGATATCCGACTGATCAAATTTCAGCGTTGCGGCATGACTCAGTACGAAATCGCCCTGATAAAAACTGACCGTCTGCGGCTTTGGAATAACTGCGATTTCGCGCATTCCAGCGGGGACCGGCTTATTGCAGGCCACCAGCAGGATAAGAAGCGATAATAGGGTTAGGTTTTTCATGTTCGTATTGGTTCATGGCAGATGGCAGAAGGCAGAGGGCAAAAATTAGTAACAGGAATAAAGAAACAAGAAGAAGGTTGTCTTTGAACCTGACTTCATACTTAACTTATAACCTGCATCTTACATCCTATCACTAATTTTTGCCTTTTGCCCTCTGCCTTTTGCCTTATTTAGCGTTCCAGCTCTCAATATCTGACCGCTGATTCTTCACGCATTGAGCCAGCTCATTCAATTGCATATCTTCCTCCGTTTCAGGAACTATCTCGATACCATGCGGTGCTGGCCTGGTATTTTCATCGACGTGAATATAGGTAACAAATCCGCTAACCAGATTCTTATTGTCGTTCATTTTTGTGACGGTAATATAGGCCATAAGGCTGCTCCGGCCGGCACAGATAATCTTGGATGCAAATTTCAGTACTTCACCGGGCTTCACCGGTGCAGAAAAGTACATGCCGTGGATCTGCAGGCAAACCACATATTTGGGATTGATAATATTAGCTGCGGCAATAAATCCTGATTCAACGAACCATTCCGCAGTGCGACCGGCAAATAAAGTACCGTGATGATTCAGGTCCTCACCCTTCACTAACCGCATCGAAACGGCCTCAACAGGCTTGATTTTTCTGGTTTCCATTCTTCAATAATTTAGAATTTGCAAAGTTAGGCTAATCTTTGGGAGTGATATATGATTAATGGCAGAGAGTGGAATCTCCTAAAGCTGTCAGCTTTATAGAGCTGTCAGGTATATGCATAATTTTCAAGTCCTTTAAAATCTGACAAATGCCAATTTAGCTCATATACTACAATTTGGCAACAGCTTGTCAATCTGAATCTTAGAAAATAATCTGTCAGCTTAAATAATATCACCTGTCAGCAATAAACTGTTTCTAACTCAAAATCTGCGATTTATCTATTGTATATCGATGTTTATATTTATCCAACACCTGATTATTAGTGATTTAGCTACGAATACTCTTTTTCAAAAGAGCTGACAGCTCTATAAAGCTGACAGCTCTTGCATTTAAAAATTTTGTATATTCGCTTCCCAGAACCTATAAACCAACATGTTGTGATTATGAAAACACTAAGAATCCCATGCATTGCTGTGACCCTTATTTTTGTTGTTTTCTTGACATATTCCTGTGGTAAGGATTACGGATCTTCCTCGAAAGGAGGTAAATTTTTAGTTGGATGCTACGGTGATCAGGCCACCGGACTAGCCGTGGGTATGTATACCATGCAAAATGCCAAACCAGGTCCTTCCTTTGAGATGATCACCAAATATCATCCATGGGCCTTTTCCCCGGAATATATGGATTATAACAATGGACGCATAGCATTCAGCGTGGACCGGCCGCAGCTTCTCGCGGGCGAGTCGGGTATCGCTTATATGGATGAATCCAACCTTAAAGATGTTAAAATGGTTCCCATTCCCACAGCACCCAAGGATTACTATTATGCCGTAACCTCCGAGCGACCCGCTGTATTCAGCGACGGACGAATAGCCTATCTGGTGGTATTGAATACGGATAATCCTTATGACGATTTTCATGTAGGCCAGTTGGCCATATACAATCCGAAGACTGGAAAGATTGAACTTTCGGACGATCCCTCGACATTTGTCCGCTCACAACCTGAAATTGGTGGTGATACTGAAGGCGGCTCTTTAGGTGGTGCATTTACCCTGTCCCCTGATAACAAATATATCTATTGCTCGATTTATGGATATGGTACAGACTGGGGCGTTTATCATATTGATTATTACTTTGTTGCAAGATACACCGTTGGTAGTCCAGCCTCTTATGAACGGATTGCCCAAACCGGAAGCAGGATATCCAATGTCACCTCAGACGGAAAATATCTGATCCTTTCGAGTGGTGTTTTGGAACGTGTTGATTTAGCCTCCAAAACCCTGTTGAAAGTAGATGATTACGGGAATATTTTTAACCCTGGCCAGATATCTGCCAAATCAGACCAGATGTTCAAGATATGGAGAGGCTCTGGAATGGGGCTTTTCGATATGGCCGCAAACGCTGTCTGGAAATTTACCATCATTAATGGAGAAACAATGACCGTCGGTTCCTACAAAGGGTTAGGCCACGGTGCACAATATTCCGCTGATGAATCAATGATTTACTTTACTGCGTCGTCAGACTACTATACCAATTATCATACCCCGCTGGTGATATTCTCAACCCCGGTTATGGAAAACAACACAAAACCGGACAGCATTACCACCATGCCGGTTGAATACTGCACCGGTATATTTTTACTGCTTGGAAAATAATAAAGGCAAAGGGCAGAGGGCAAAAGGCAGAAATTAGTAAGAAGTTTTAAGAAATGGGAATAAGGTTTGTTGTCCGATCCTTAATCCTTTTCCCAGTAACCTTTTACTGATTTCTGCCTTTTGCCCTCTGCCTTCTGCCTTCAATATCGTCCGTACTCCTGGATTGTGTCAAACATCGCCAGAACGTTCTCCGTCGGTGTTTCTCCGAGCAGAAAATCGTGACTGGCTCCGGCGATAAAACCTCCGCCCGGCATCATTATTTCGAGTGTTTTACGGGTTTCCTGCATAACATATTCAGGGATGCCATCGATTACCACGCGCTGTGAATCGATGCATCCGTTAAACAGCAGCTTATCACCGAAATCCTTTTTAAGCCCTTGGAGTTCCATCCCGTAACATGATGGCTGAATCGCATGTACACCATCGATCCCGGCTTCAATTACCTGTGGCATCAGTTCGCGGAATCCGCCACAGCAATGCAGTAATACCTGACTTCCGTAAGCATGACCCAGATCGGCCATCTTCTTGAATTTCGGAAAAAGATACTCGGCGAACAGGTCGGTCCCGATGAGTGAACCGTTATTACTTCCAAGATCGTTTCCGATAAAAAAGATATCAATCAAATCGCCCACTTCGGCAAAAATGCGCTCATTAACAGCGTAATAGTAATTAAATACCAGGTCGTAAATGGTATGGGCCCACTCCGGCTCCGTATACATCCTGATAAACAGGTTCTCCATGCCCACCATATCGATCACATCGTGCCAGAAGGGTGACCAGTCACCTCCCAGAATAGCATATTCATCCTTATACCTTGAGCCTTGAGCCCTAAGTTTAGATAGGTCAACCTGATTCGGATCAGGCCACGGATAAGCTTTCATCTCTTCAATACTGGCCTCCGCCAGTGGATGACTCAGCGCCATGCCGTAGCCTACCCCACCTCGCTCAATGCCGAAGGGAGCCACTTCCAAACCGCTTTTATCCAGATAGGGCGCAGTGATCCGCCGGAAATCATCCCCAAAGCGAATGCGCAATCCTTCATCATCAAGATTCAGTGCTTTTTTAGATTTTTCCCAAAACTCGGGGGACGATCCACACCAGCGGGGAACCCGGTCAGGCGCCCGATGGCCAAAGGTGGTGAGTACTCTTTCTTTTGAATTCATTTTGATCAGGATTTCCCCCGAAAATACGGATTTCCCCGATTTTCCTATCTTTAATCTCTAAACTGGTAAATAAAATGAGACCTTCAAAAAAATTAACTGTCGCTTTTATCATGATTCTCAGCTTCACCCCTGTATGGAATCATGTCAATGCCCAGAGTAAAATAGCCATACGCTACCTTACTCAGATTCGTGGAACCAGTTCGATTTCCTATAACTTCTTTGTGGGTCCTGATGCCTCAGATTTCAGTACCTCGGTCAATGGCTTTGGCTCAGGTCTGCTTGACTTCTTCGGCATAAGAAGCTCTGTTGACCTTCTCAATATCGGGACTGAAAAAAATTACGTAAGCCTTGGTGCCGGTATTTCCGTTTTGAAATACCGCCTTTCCAAAAATCTGATCTTTGGCCAGAACCAGGATAACCAACTCACCTGGATGACTGACCCCGAAGTGACCCATAATTATGTGAATACCTTTTTCGGATACGGCAAGAGCAAGATCATCACCACGTCATTTTATTTTCCGTTGGATATCAATATAGGTATCGGAAAAAACATCAGCATTATTGCAGGCGGTTACTTCGACATGAATGCTACGGCCCGCTACAAAATGAAATACCTGGTTGGCGAGGACAAGGTAAAGGAGATCATCAAGTCGGATGAATTCAGAAAATTCAACCCCAGCACAACGAAATTCGGGGTTAATTTCGCCATCCTGCATAAGAAACTGGGCTATGGTCTTTCAGCAACCTACAGCCTGACTCCGTTTTTCGTATCCGGTACGGGTCCCGATATTCATGAAGCCAGGATCTCCGCCACATACAGCCTGCAGCCGTTGAAAAAGCCCAGCCTGAAAGGAAAAGACTAATTTACCTTTTTATTTACAACTAACCAGAATCGATTTATGGAAACCCATGGAAATGTGATGATTATCAAGGACACAACGTCCAACCCAGCTCCTCTTGGATTGCTCGGCTTCGGAATGACCACCGTTTTGCTCAACCTGCACAACGCAGGATTGTATGAACTCAACTCTATGATAATCGGGATGGGAATATTTGTCGGCGGATTGGCCCAGGTCATCGCCGGCGTTCAGGAATGGAAAAAGAATAACACTTTTGGTGCAACTGCTTTCACTGCGTATGGATTCTTCTGGATATCCCTTGTGACTATCTGGCTTTTGCCCAGGACCGCCATGGGTGCCGACCTGAAATCAAGCGAAACTGCCATGGGATGGTATCTCCTCTTGTGGGGAATTTTCACCTTGGGGATGTTTATCGGAACTCTGAAATTAAGTCGTACGCTGCAAATAGTTTTCGGCACACTGGTCATTCTGTTCTTCCTGCTGGCCCTTGGAGATTTCACCGGAAACAAAGGCATTAAAATCGTTGCCGGGTACGAAGGTATTGTCTGCGGTCTTTCAGCCATCTACGGGTGTTTAGCTCAAATTTTGAACGAAGTATATAAACGTCAGCTACTCCCGTTGTGAATAGTGACAGGTGACGAGTGACAAGTGACAGTCGAAGAAGAAGATCGAAATGCGAAGAAGAAGACCGAAAAAATTAAAATTTACTTTATCATGACCCGTCACCTGTCACCCGTCACCCGTAACTTATCCTCCGTCACCCGTCACCCGTCACCTGTCACCTGTCTCTGGTCCTCTGTCACCCGTCACCTGTCACTTGTCACCATCTTCTTCGTTCTTGTCCTCGCCAGCTGCAAGCCCGACCCACCCGTTGTGGAGGTCCCTATCGGCGTCGCGGTTTCCCTGACCGGCGGGTTCAGTCCTTATGGAATAATACAGAAAAATGGAATCAAAATGGCAATCGACGAGATCAACCTGGAATCATATATCGTTGGATTTAAGATTATTCCATTTATCCTTGATGATCAGTCGTCGCCGGAAACCTGCCGGAAAATTTTCAGCGATCTGATCTCTCTAAACAAGGTCATAGCGATTATCGGGCCAACTTCCTCAAACTGTGCTTTCCCGGCCGATTCTTTGGCACAAAAGAGCAAAGTAGTGGTGGTGGGAATCTCTAATACCGTCCCAGGCATTACAGAAATCGGTGACTATATTTTTCGCAACAGCCTTCCAGAATCCGCAGTGATTCCAAACACTGTCGAGGTAACGCACAGTAAGCTTGGCTATTCAAAAGTGGCTATCATTTATGGGAACGACGATCCCTATACTATCGGGGCTTACAACGCCTTTAAAAAAGCTCTGGACAACACATCCGGCATAAGTATCGTAGCCACCGAAACCATTCATAAAGGTGATACTGACTTCGGAAGCCAAATGTCCCGCATTTTAGTATCAAGTCCTGATGTTATTGTGATACCGGCTCTGGTGAATGAGGCCTCGGCAATTATGATCAAGGCAAGGCAGATGGGCATCCCGGCCCGCGTAAAGTTTATCGGTGGTAATAGTTTTAACACCTCGAAATTATGGCAGCAAGCCGGCGAAGCGGCCCAGGGAGCTATTTGCGGAAGCGCATGGATTTATACGGAAGACACTCCCGGGAACGCTGATTTTGTTTCGAAATACACAGCAATTTATGGTTCAAAGCCAGACCAGTTCGCCGCCCAGGCGTATGCGAGCGTGTATATCATTGCTGATGCCATCAAACGCTCCGAAACTCCGACGAGCGAAACCCTGCGCAATAATCTGGCGAATTTAAGCAACCTGCCAACCGTTCTCGGAACATTTTCATTCGATTCCAACCGCGATCCTGTTCATCCTCCTGTCGTGCAGGAACTGGTCAACGGTGAATTTATACTATATCATTAAAGGACAACATTGCCATGATCAACAGAAGGTATTTTTTACAATCCATGGCAGCCGGAGCCGCGGTACTGGCGTTTTCCAACCTACCGGGATATACTTTGGAAATGACAAAAAGCGGCGAGGATGTGTTTGCCTATATCAACCGCATTAAGGGACATTTCGATGTCGATTTGTACAGGCAGATACTTGGCGCCGCCAATGAATTCAAGGAGGGCGATCAGATTATCGGTGTTGCGGCAAAAGATGATGCCACTCGTATCATGGCCCGCGAACTGCTGTCGAATACTCGAATTTCGGATATCGTTTCCCATCCGCTGCTCAACGATGATCTCCTGCTGCTTATCAATACCAGCCTGAATGTTAATGAATCTAGCAAGGTATCCGGATGGACGCTCGGCGAACTTAAACAATTCGTTCTGACTGCTGAACCGGCAAAAGTAAAATCCACCTCCGCCGGCCTCTCCAGCGAAGTGATTGCCTGCATCGTGAAACTGATGAGCAACGACGAGCTTATCCTTGCGGGATCGAGAATCTTCAGTCCCCTGCCCGGCACCAATATCGGTGCCAAAGGATACCTCGGTGCCCGCTTACAACCCAATTCACCGACTGACAATACCGACGATATATTTTTTCAGGTGCTCGATGGATGGTCTTACGGAGTGGGCGATGTCGTACTCGGGACCAATCCTGTTTCAAGTAACACGGAATCAATATTGGCGATCGAACTTACCCTCCGCGATATTCTCCGCACCTTCGAACTGGAAGAGGTAATGCCTCATTGTGTATTGTCGCATATCGACCTTCAGGCTGAAGTGGAAGCCTCCAACCCCGGTACTACCGGTATCTGGTTTCAGAGCATCGCAGGGAGCGACAGTGCCAATGCCACCTTTGATATCAGCAACTATAAAATGCTCAAGCTGGCCGCTAAACGAACTGGGAAATACGGCCTTTACTTTGAGACTGGCCAAGGGGCCGACTTTACCAATGGCCATTCGCACGGTTTCGATATGGTGATCCATGAATCGAGGAAATACGGTTTTGCACGGGTACTGGCCGGCAAAGTTGCTGAAGCACAAAAGGAAGCCGGAAATGTGCCCGCTCCCTGGGTCCACCTGAACGATGTAGCCGGATTTATCGGCCCCGAAGTATTCCGCCGGCGCGACCAGCTGGTCCGTTGCTGTCTCGAGGATATCGTTATGGGGAAATTGCACGGTCTTACCCTGGGACTCGATATATGCGCCACTCTGCATATGGATATCACCCTCGACGATCTCGACTGGTGTGTCGACCAGATCATGCCGGCCAATCCGGCCTATCTGATGGCTCTGCCTACCAAGATCGATCCCATGCTGGGTTACCTGACCACCGGCTTTCAGGACCATGTAAGAATCCGGGAAAAGTTCGGTTATAGGGTAAATGACCGTATGTGGGAATTTTTTAAGCAAATCGGCATCATAGATTCAGAAGGAAAACCAACCATACATTTCGGCGATCCGCTATGGGTATTTCTGCAATATCAGCGAAGAAAAGGAGATATCCGAAGCGATGCGGATATTTTTAATGAAGGACAAACCCGACTCGAAGCCATTAAAAAACACGGAGTATTTATCGCCCGGGGCTTTGGGAAAGACCCCGCAGAACTGGAACCTTCTCTTGATAAAACGATACGCGGAATCGATGCCGATGCTCGAAAATGCATTTGGGCTATTCTGGAACCGGCTTTTGTGGGTACCCTGCCCGGAGTGGTAAATTTAGCCACGAACTCAGCTGATCGAAGTGACTACATCCTGCATCCGGCATCGGGTGAAAAGCCATCTGAAGAATCACTGAAAGAACTTAAGGCTATCCGCCGCAAATATCGCGGCAAATACAATGTTCAGATCGTAATATCTGATGGTCTCGATGCACTTTCCATTTCCGACAATGGCCACATAATCCCCTATCTCGACAAATTAAAAGGCCTCCTTGAAACGGATGAGTTCAAAATCGCACCGACAAATATTGTGGTTACCTCGGGCCGGGTCCGTGCCGGTTACCGCATCGGGGAAACCCTTTTCGCCAATCTTTCTGGTCCCCGTGCAATACTTCATATCATTGGAGAACGCCCCGGAACAGGCCATCATACATTTTCGATATACATTACCGCACCAACAGGCTCCACGTGGGGAAAAGCCGGAAAAACCGACCATGATATCACCAAAGTGGTTTCCGGTGTGGCTATCACAGCGCTCCAGCCCATTGATGCCGCTGTTCAGACCGCTGAAATCCTGAAGGTTATGTGCAAGGAAAATCAGGTGTAATCAGAAAACCTCCATGTGCCGTTTCCGGTAAATCCAGTAGCCGATCAGGAAATAAACGAAGGTGAGCCCGGTGAGCGAAACCAACTGTGGCCAGATGCCACTGAAACCAGATTGATAAATCAGTACCTGCTTGAGTGCTTCGGTTCCGTGGTAGGTCGACATTAATCCGGGTATCGTAAATGGATATCCCCCGATCGTAAAAAGCGTTGCTCCCTGGATAGGGAAAAAGCTTCCTGAGAAAAACATGAACAGGAACAACGGAAAGTTTCCAACCACCAGCACCTCGTTCACCGATTTCGTGCATCCGGCCAGAATCAGGCTGAATCCGATCACTGAAAGACAGGTAAGCGCGGATACCAGCAAAAACAACCAGAACGAACCGGAAAAATTAAACCCGAAAAGATAAGCCGTGCCCAAAGTCAGGAGTATGCTGACCAGACCAACGAAAATCTGAATAACGGTAACCCCTGTGAGGAATGTCAGCGGAGTCATCCGCGAAAGCTTGAGCCGCAACATGGTCTTTTTTTCCGGCTCTGCAACAAAGGCGATGGCACCCGTAAACATCAGCATAATGGTGGCCAGAATCAGCAATCCGGGTACAGCAATCTGAAAATCACTCAGCTTAGCGGATAATCCCGATGGGGTTTCAATAAAATGATATGGCTCCAGCGTTCCGGTTACTGCATTGATATATCCTGATACATAAGTTACTCCCAGTACTGCAGATAGCATATAATTGATCTCAGTGAGGTTGCCGGAAAGCTCGAACGGCACCCTCACATTCGCGCCCGACTGTTTCAGACGGACGCTGTCGGAGAAGCCTGCCGGAATAATGATCATAGCATTGGAATTTTTATTGCGCACCTCCTCCAGCGCAATTGCGCGGCTGCCGACTTCCCGGAAAGCCACCGGCAACGTGTCGTTTTTCACCGATTCCAGAAATTTGAGCAGCTCGGCGCTATAATCAGCCGTCGACGAACCGGCTGCCGGTTTATCAAGATTCACCACGCAAACCTTGAGGTTCAGGGCAGTGGTTTCATAAATCAGATAAAAAATGCCAACAAAAAATGGCGCCATGATGATGGACAGGATAAGGATCCAGAATTGCCTGATCTGCTCGGTGAAGCTTTTTCGTATAACCGCCCAGAGCTTCATTCGTTTAATGTTTTTCCGGTCAGTGAAATGAAAACATCTTCCAAAGTGCTTCCGTTCCCGTTGGCACGCTTCAGGTTCTCCGGGGTGTCCACTTTAAGAATCCTACCCTGATCGATAATAGCCACCCGGTCCGATAACCGATCGGCCTCATCCATATTATGTGTGGTAAGGATAATTGTTCGCGTTCCTGCCAGGCATCGGATAAACTCGCGCATCTGGATCCTGCTTTGCGGGTCGAGACCGGCTTCGGGCTCATCCAGAATCAGTACGGAAGGATCATGCACGAGGGCTAAAGCGATATTAAGCCTCCGCATCATGCCTCCCGAAAGTCGCCGAGCCTGCTTTCCGGCATTAGCTATAAGGCCAAGCTGCTCCAGCAGACTCATGCTTCTGGTTTTCGCCAGCTTCCGGGACAAATCATACATCTCACCGGAAAAAATCAGCTGTTCGAGGCAGGTGAGCCGTTCCCACTGTACATTATCCTGCGGGCAAACACCGAGCAACGACTTGCCACCCGGAAAATCGTGCAGGGTCTGACCATTGTACAGCACCTCCCCCTCATCGGGTTTCAGCAGACCGCAAAACATACGGATCGCAGTAGTTTTCCCGGCTCCGTTCGGTCCCAGAAACCCCAGAATTTCACCCGGATTTACTTCGAGGTTGATATGATCCAAAGCCACCTGTTCACCAAATCGCTTGGTCAGATTCCGAGCCTCTATTCTTATGGGGATGATCATTGCACCAAAGTACAAATAAAAACCAGGGCATCGATATCATGGGTATCCCCAAACCCGCTATCTGCCGCTGGAGAAAGCCGATTTATCACAGCTGAAAGCCAGCGAAAAACAAGTAATCGACCGGGTAATCGAACAAATGAGTGATTGGTCTGCCATGGCCATCAGCAATTATTCCCACCTCGACATGCCATGGATTGCCTCTAAAGATGGCGAAGTAATTAATTACGAACTGGCTTTTTACAGGCAAGCTCCATTCTCCATGAGAAATTACGGAGATGAAATCGAAGAGCAATGACCTTCGATGAAATCAGCGAATTCAGGATTGAGACTGGTTTATGCCTTTTTCCCGGAGAATCAAAAAATCATCTTTATTGAGTTGTATCATAAGGGCAATAAGGAAAACGAGGATCGCCAAAGAATACTCGACAACTTTAGCTAAGTCTCGGAGGGTTTAAGTAAAAATTACTGCCTAAATCCAGATCGAAAAAACCTTTTTAATCTTTTTGCCAATAGTGGGTTGATATAGGAAATACAACCGATCGTTGAGGAATTCGCACTTTTCGATATGCTGAAAATCCCGCACCATAAAACGTCGCACCTCCTGCCCGTTTTCCGGATTAATCTCGATAAAATGAGTAAATGGTCCCTGCGGAAATTCAAGATATATTTTCCCGGTTCCTGTATCCTGATGGATTTCGTGGTAATAAATCCCGTTCAATTTGGTAATCATACCCACTTCGCGGGTGATGCCACCCATTTCATCGATCCAGAAAATGGTCGCGGCCTCGCGGTTAAAGATCAGGCGGTTCCTGCCCATGGGA
>CAILAQ010000440.1 GCA_903832165.1 uncultured Bacteroidota bacterium
TCAATATGTTTAATTTGTAATAAAACGGTCAATGCTATTCAGGCATTGTCAACCCGAAACCTGATACCCGAAACCCGATACCCATGTTCCTACTCTCCGCCGCCCTCCTGCTAACATCAGTCGCTTTTTCAAGCCCTGATACCGTAAATGTTGCAACACTCGGCCTCAAGCCCGATTCCCGCATTAATGCAGTTCCTTATGTCCAAAAGGCCCTGCAAGCCTGCAAGGATAAGCCAGGCACCGTGATTTATTTTCCGAAAGGACGATATGATTTCTGGCCGCACCAGTGTATTGAAAAAGTATATTATGAATCGAATACCACCGTTAATAACCCAAGGCGATGCGCTATCCTTATCGAAGGACTTTCAGGCGTAACCATGGATTGCGGCGGATCGGATTTCGTTTATCACGACAGGATTCAGCCTTTCACGATCGACAGAAGTAACGATATCACAGTTAAAAAAGTGAGCATCGACTGGGATATCCCGCTCACTGCGGAATGCGAAGTGATGGAAACGGCACCGGAGTATATGGATATCCGGATCGATCCCGTTGAATCACCCTATGTCATTGAAAAAGGCAAACTTGTTTTCGTGGGCGAGGGTTGGAAAAGCCAATGGTGGGGAACCATGGAATTCGACCGGACAACCCGAAACGTTGCTTATAAAACAGGCGATTGGGGATGTATGGGCGGAGGCTGGAACAACTATAAGGCGAAGGAAATTTCACCGGGACTGGTACGCTTGAACTATGCTTTTAAACGATTGCCTGCCAAAGGTAATTTCCTGGTGCTCAGGCACAGCGAACGCGATCATGCAGGGATGTTTATTATCGATAGCAGGAATGTGCTGGTGGAGGACCTTAATATGTACCATAACGCCGGCCTGGGGATATTATCGCAATTTGCTGAAAATCTGACCTTCAGAAGAGTGAATTGTGTGCCCAACCCGGCAAAGAAGCGCATTCTGTCCGGTCACGACGATGGCTTCCATTATTCGAATTGCAAGGGGAATATCACTGTGGACCAATGCCGTTTCAAGGCTCTGATGGACGATCCGATCAATGTGCACGGCACCAGTGTCAGAATCATGGAAAAGGTGGATGCCAATACTCTTTTGTGCAAGTTTATGCATGAGCAGAGCGTTGGCATGATCTGGGCGAGGGAAGGTGAAAATATCGGTTATATCGAGAATAATTCTATGCTGACCGTCGCAAACGGACTGGTCGATAAATTTGAGGCTCTCTCCCCGGAATTGTTTCGCCTGCGTTTTAAAGAACCTGTTCCTGCAGGCATTGAGGCGGGATTTGCTCTGGAAAACCTTACCTGGACACCCAGCGTGCTGATTACCAACAGCCGGTTCGAAAGCTGCCGGGCGCGAGGGATTCTCTTGTCGACCCCCGGAAAAGTGGTGATCGAAAATAACTTTTTTGAATCAAGCGGTTCGGCTATCCTGATTGCGGGGGATGCCAACAACTGGTATGAGTCGGGTGGGGTGAATGATGTGCTGATCCGTAAAAACTATTTTTCCGATCAGTGCCTGACCTCCATGTATCAGTTTTGCGAAGCCATAATCAGCATTTACCCGGAAATTCCAAAACCCGATGCTGCGAAACCTGGATTTCATCGGAATATCAGGATAGAAAACAACCAGTTCGATTTGTATGATTACCCGGTTTTATATGCAAAATCCGTTGACAATCTGTCATTTACGGGGAACACCCTAACTGCCAGTAATAGCTTTCCTCCATGGCACCCTCGGAAAGTTTCAGTTTCCCTGGAGTATTGCAAGGGTGTGATTATCAAGGATAACGTTATTGATCCAAAGGTGATGGGAAGAAATATCCATCTGACTGAAATGAAAAAGAAAGATCTGCAAATGGGTAAGGCTCAGTTTTTGATGGACTAAAGAATGAAAGTTCACCTCGTTTACGAAATGGCCAAAGTGGTCAAGGGCAATGGTGTTTACACTGTGTTTGTCCAGATGGTTCATTTGTTGGGCAAAAAAGGTGATATCGAGGTGGTTGTCAACGGCGAAGGTCGCGGTGATGTGTATCATTCCCATACTTACGGGCTGCTTTATTATTTACGTGGAATAGGTTACAAGGGCCGACGAATTCTTACAGTGCATGTAATCCCTGATTCAGCCAAAGGATCCATACCGGGCTGGCAATTGATGATGCCGTTTATCAGATGGTATTTCAAGCAGGTATATTCCTATGCCGATGTGTGCATCGCACTTTCTCCAATGGTTGAAAATGTAATTCGTAACCTGAATGCCAGAACCAGAATCGTTAGAATGTTTAACCCGATACCCTTGGAATTTTGGAGCAACACCCCCCAAAGAAGAAATGAGGGACGCAGAAAACTTGGTTTGAAGGAGGAGGATTTTGTTGTCCTGGGTGTAGGTCAGCTGCAAGGCAGAAAAGGCGTGGAAGATTTTCTCGACATTGCTGCAGCCACTCCTGAAGCTAAATTCGTTTGGGTGGGCGGCCGGCCTTTCGGCGCACTGACCGAAGGTTTGATAAGAATCAGCACTAGAATAGCTGAAGCCACGCCAAATGCCTCTTTTCCGGGGATGTTTGAACTTGACGATATGCCGATGATTTATAGTGCTGCTGATATTTTTATTTTCCCTTCGAACCAGGAGAATTGCCCGATGGCCCCGCTGGAGGCGGCCGCATGCGGGTTGCCGGTTGTTTTCAAGGATCTTCCGGAATACAGGTTGCTTTATGAATATCCTTACCTGCTCGCTTCAACAAACGATCAATTTATTCAGCTGGTCTGTAAATTGATGAATAATCGTGATTTCTACGATGAGGGGCGAAAGATTTCGAAGCAACTCCTTGAACAATTTGATGAGGATAAAATCAGGGCTATTCTCGTCGGTATTTATACTGAACTTTGCCAAAATTCTATTGGTAAATAATACATATAATTAAGAAAAGCGTTAATATTGCCATCTATGGGCATATTACAAGACAGACTAAGCAAGTACGATACCCCCCAGAAAGTTCAGGCTGCCGGGGTTTATCCGTACTTTCGGGTGATTGAATCCGAACAGGACACGGAAGTCATCATCAACGGAAAAAAAGTATTAATGTTCGGTTCCAATAGCTACCTGGGACTGACAAATCATCCGAAAGTTATTGAGGCTGCAGTTGCTGCAACCAAGAAATATGGCACCGGTTGTGCCGGCTCAAGGTTCCTCAACGGGACCCTTGATCTCCATATCGAATTGGAAAGCAAACTGGCAGAATTCACCGGAAAAGAAGCTGCGCTTTGCTATAGTACTGGTTTTCAGGCTAACCTGGGCGCTATATCAACACTCCCGCTGAGAGGCGATTTTATTCTGCTGGATGCCCTGGATCATGCCTCAATTATTGAAGGCGCCAGACTGTCGTTTGCCAAAACCGTTAAGTTTGCCCATAACGACATGGATGCCCTGAAAAGAAGGCTTAAAGTGATGCCTCATGGGAAACTGAAATTCATTGTCGTCGATGGTATTTTCAGCATGGAAGGCGATATCGTTAAATTGCCTGAAATTGTTGAACTGGCTGAGAAATATCACGCATCGGTGATGGTGGATGACGCCCATTCATTGGGAGTTCTGGGTAAGTGCGGCCGCGGTACTGCCGACCATTTCGGTTTAACGGATAAGGTCGACGTGATCATGGGTACCTTCAGCAAGTCCTTTGCATCTTTGGGCGGATTCATCGCCGGTGATTTTGATACGATTAATTATCTTAAACATAATTCCAGGGCATTGATCTTCAGTGCCTCCATGACTCCGGCCTCTACTGCTACCGTACTGGCAACGCTTGAAATCATGCAATCGGAACCGGAACGCATCGATAAACTCTGGGAATTAAGCAGGTATTCTCTGAAAGCATTCCAGGATCTCGGTTTTCATACCGGCCTGGCCGAAAGTCCGATTATTCCGCTAAGAATGGGTGACATGGATAAAACCCTTATCCTGACCAAACTGCTGCTCGAAGCCGGAATTTTTGTTAACCCGGTTGTTGCTCCCGCTGTGCCGCCAAATGATACCCTAATCCGGTTCTCACTGATCGCTACACATACCAAGCAACAGGTGGATTTCGCCATTGAGAATATCGCAAGGGTTTCTAAAATGCTCGGAATAATCTAAAACTATCCTATTATGCCTCAGGTGATTTTGATTACCGGAGCCTCTTCCGGTCTGGGAAAAGCAATGGCTGAACTGCTGGCTTCACAGGGGCATATCGTTTATGGCACCAGCCGAAAGCCTTCAAAGGAACGATTTCCCTTTAAGTTGGTTGTGATGGATGTTACAGTCGAACAATCTGTTCGTATTGCAACCCAGCAAATTATTGCCGCAGAAGGGAAAATCGATGTCCTTATCAATAATGCAGGCATGGGCATCGGCGGCGCACTGGAGAATTTCTCTGCCGCTGAAGTACGTAAACAGCTTGATACGAATTTCTTCGGCATGGCTTCCGTGATCAGTGCCGTGCTTCCTTCCATGAGGGCCAGAAAATCAGGAAAAATTATAAACGTCAGCTCTATCGGTGGTCTCATGGGCCTGCCTTTTCAGGGGCACTATTCCGCCGCAAAATTTGCTGTGGAAGGTTACAGCGAGGCTCTTTCGATGGAAGTTAAGCCTTACAATATCAGGGTTGTACTTATTAATCCAGGCGATTTTAAAACCGGATTCACCGCGGCAAGAATACTTACGGCAATCGATTCAAATGGAAGCGACTACGATAAAAACTGCCGGAGTGCCATCGCTATAATGGCTAAAGATGAACAGGGTGGAGCAGATCCTATGCTGCTGGCCCGTACCATCGGGAAAATTGTCAAAAAGAACAAACCGAAATTCCATTATATCATCGGTCGCTTCGATCAGCGCCTTATCGCCCACCTCAAACCCTTCCTCCCGCACTCCCTCATGCAGTGGATCCTCATGGATCACTACAAAGTTTGATATAAGCAACAATCTTCCTTGTCATTCCCGCAGAATCGGGAACCCGTCACCTGTCACCTGTCACCCGTCACATTTTTTACAAATTTTAACTATTGTGGTTTTTTATTCCCTTCCGAATAGGGTAAGTTTGCGTTTCTGTTAAATCAAAAACAAACAATCCTTTATGACAAGTTTTCTAAAAGGTGCACTGATTACTTTAATCGGACTTACTACTCTATTTGGTCAGGCTAAGGCACAGGATGGATCAAGTGCCAAAACAAAAGCACTCCATGTTATAGGAACTGCCCATTTCGACACGCAGTGGCAATGGACGATCCAGACCTCTATCAACGAGTATATTCCCAACACCTTTAACGACAACTTCAAGCTGTTTGAGAAGTACCCCGATTATAAATTCAGTTTCGAGGGGGCCATCAAATATATGCTGATGAAGGAATATTATCCTGAAGCATGGCAGCGCGTGAAAGAGTATATCGCCGCCGGCAGATGGAATATCTGCGGCAGCTCACTCGATGCCACCGATGTGAATATCTCTTCGCCCGAGGCGGTCATCCGTACCATCCTCATCGGTCAGAATTATTATAAAAAGGAGTTCGGAGTAAAAAGTTATGATATTTTCCTTCCTGACTGCTTCGGCTTCGGATACGCCCTCCCTACCATCATGCAGCATTGCGGACTCTCCGGATTCTCTACTCAAAAGCTGACCTGGGGTGCTCCTTTTGGAGTGCCTTTTGATATCGGTGCCTGGACAGGGGTCGACGGATCGAGGGTTTTTGCAGCACTAAACGGCGGTTCCTATGGAGCTCACCTGCGAGGCGACCAGTCGAAAGATCCTAAATGGAATGAAACGGTTGATAAAACCGGTGCGAAATCAGGCGTTTATCTTGGTTACCGGTATTTCGGTACCGGCGACGTCGGTGGCGCTCCGGAAGATTCATCAGTCTTCTATCTTGAAAAAGCGATTCATTCCGATGGTCCCCTGAAAATTATCAGCGCTCCTGCCGATCTGATGGCACGTGAAATGACCAGCGCTCA
>CAILAQ010000441.1 GCA_903832165.1 uncultured Bacteroidota bacterium
ACAGACCTTGTTCCTGAAAAGGCCAAGGGACGTGATTGGGAGAAAAATCGCGATTTGATTGATTGGCTGAAAGGCCTTCAAAAGTGACATTGTTATGCAAAGTTGTAGTGTAAAGTTGGCTTGTAATATCCTGATTCACAGTATTACTTTTACTGCGACTTTGCATTATGAATTGCTTTCCATTAAAAAACAGTTCAACCTGCCATCTGTAGCGGTAAAGAAGGGCAATTTCTTTTGCTTTGAGATAGAAGTTGTTTGTGTAGTAGGTGAAGGTCCTTCCAAGGTCAGGGGCATAGAATACGATGCGCCTGAGCGGAATCGGATAGTTTCCACTGTTTCTCTTTCCTGTGAATCTGACCGTCTGGTCTCGCAGGACATTGTCCTCTCCTTCAAGCATGTCTTCACCTTCAGTGATTTCATAATCAGGATGAAACTTCTCCCGTATGATGAAAAAAGCTCCAGCCTGCTCAATTGCGAAGAGTCTGGAGAGGTCAAAGTAGCCTCTATCAAACACATAGCATGCGTGTCGTTCGTAGATAAACCAGTCCATGGACTTGGTATCATGCACATTTGCATGGCTGATTCTGTAGAATACCGGTATTTCAGTGGCAATATCAATCTGGGTATGAATCTTAATGCCGGACTTTGTACTTCTGAACTTTGCCCATCTAAAGACCGACATGCACAGGTCGATGGTAGTGGAGTCAATGGCATAGAACCTTCCGTGGAGTTCAAACTCTTTTGTGATCCGTTTGGCTTGGGCAACAGACACAATGTAAAAGGCAAACTTCTCAAAGATTTCCGGGTCTCTGAGGCTGTTAGCTTTGGAAAGGACGCTTCTGTTGATTGCAACCTTTCCAAATCCCAAGTGAAACGATCTTTTAGCATGAGCAATAGTGACATCTGTGAGTTCTCTAAGACTATGACAGCCTGTGAGCTGACCGTACATAATGACCAGCATATGACTCCAGTAGGATGGTGTCATACCGGCTGTCCGGTCTTTGTGTATGATTACCAGCCGTTCGAAGTAACGTTTCGGGAGAAACTGCACAATCTGTGCGAAAACATATTTGCCTACGTTCATACCTATTCCATTTTGCATTTAAGCGCAAAGGAACAAAATTCAAAAGGGCGACAAGGTTTTGAGAAGTTATTGTGCTGTTCATAAAATGGATACGAGATAATTTAACAAAATTTAATAGACGCTAGTGCCAATCTTTCAATTAAATCGAATTCAGTTTGTGAAATTGATCCTTTTTCCGAAAATTTGCTTTTCAAATACGATGGAAAATTTTGACCCTTATAAACTTCGGATGCCACCAAATTACCAATTTCTTGAATAGCTGTATATATTTCCATTTTTCACATTGCGGGATATGCTGTGTTGCAAGCGTATAATGCACCTTCTACTGTTCCATCCAGATATTTTGATCCAGGGAAAAACTGAATATCTTTATCAAATTCATTACTGCTATAACTGAAAATAGAAAATTCCATTTTGTTAATATCTCCAGTATAAATTAATCTTGCAGCCGGTAATGTTTTTTCATACCTTTTTATTTTTAAATATATTTCATTCTCC
>CAILAQ010000442.1 GCA_903832165.1 uncultured Bacteroidota bacterium
CAGCTGACCGGGTTACCCATTTGAACGAATAAGGCTGAACTATGTCAGAATCCGCCAGAACATTATCAACATAAAAATCAATCCGGCCCGGAGTTGAGCTTCCTGGCAAAGGGGTAACAAGCAGGGCAGAAATTTCTCCACTGCCGCCATTACCATTTTGAATATTATTTGTATGCCCCTGTCCGAACCAGAGAAAAGGCGTTCCTCCGCCGGTAAAAGCAATCCGGCTGATCCCGATATCCATCGATCCTGCACCAGCGCTGTATGGTAATTCAAGAAAAGAAAGCTGTTTGAAATTTATAGTTGGATCAAAGGCCGAAAGGGGAATAGTAATGGTTTTCCAGGAGGGCCCGCCGGCTCCTGCGGCTATTATATAAGGAGCCAGGCTTAGCGGATTCGCGGTACTGCCCTGCGGTCTGATCTGGATTTTGCTCCAATCAGTCACGTTTCCAAAATTGCAAAAAGTAATTTCCAGGTATTGATTTCCGGTGGCGGTAACATCCACGAGAGGGCTATACAGATTAGAAGAACTATAACCGATTTTAAGTTTGCGATATCCGGTTAAAGTATTCGTTATATGCAAATAAGCAGGGTCCGATACCTCTGCAGAAAAAGAAATCGTGTCACCCGGATAATTAATTCCGGCAGAACCCAGTTTGGCAATGGTGATAGTTTGTGCATTAACTGACACTGCCGGCAGAGCAAACAATATAGCAAGGGCGAGAAATACAGGAATATATTTATTTTTCATCGGTAAAGGCTGATCAATAGAATTTTGACCAGTCCTTGACAATTTCGATGCCGCAAAAATGCGGAATCAATGTCCAACAACCCAATCATTAAAGAATCAGGGTATTGATAAGGTTAATCGTTGCATATATGCAATAAGTCATGGCTTATTGCTATCTTGAAAATGCCGATAAATGGAAAATTTATTAAAATCTGGAATTTACTGGTTAATGTTTGAGCAGATCAGAAACCTTGCTGATTTCCAAAAACGAGGCACCTTTGCGGGGTCCGAATGATCCTCCAACTACGACAATCCGGTCGGATGGATCGAGCTCCCCATGATCCAGAAGGTAAGAGACTACGGATCCTTTAAAGGTATCTGTATTCTCTTTCGGATCCATGTAGAATGGATAAATACCGTATGATAGAGCGAGTTCACGCATTACCCTGACTGAATAGCAGGCTGCAAAGACCGGATTCCTGTTCCGGAAAGCCGCCATATATCTGCCGGTACGGCCCGTGAGCGTATCAATGACCACCGCACTGATATTTAAATCTTTTGATGCATGAAAGGCTGTATTGGCAAGGAAGGCAGCAATTTCGTTGTCGATGGAGCTGATTGTTGCACCCTGAGATTCCCTGGAGCTTTCAACTTCGAGAGCAATTCGGGTCATCATATTTACCGCCTCGGCAGGATATTGTCCGTAGGCTGTTTCTCCACTCAGCATAAGCGCATCAGTACCTGAATAAATAGCATTTGCGACATCAGAAATCTCTGCCCGTGTAGGCCTGGGATGGTCTATCATCGTGTGCAGCATCTGTGTAGCAATAATAACAGGTTTTTTCCTTCTGATACAGGCATTGATCAGCATTCTCTGAATGCCCGGAATTTTCTCCCCGGAAATTTCGATCCCAAGATCTCCACGAGCGACCATAATTCCATACACATGGTTCAATATCTCCTCGATATTTTCAACGCCTTCCTGATTTTCAATTTTAGCAATAATCTTGATTTTAGATTGATGCTCCCTGAGGATAGATTGGATTGCCATCACATCTTCCTTCGTCCGGACAAAAGAATGCGCTATAAAGTCAACATCGTTATCAATAGCAAATTGAATATAATCCTTATCCTTTTCATTAAGTGAAGGGAGCTTAATTGAAACACCTGGGACATTAACGCTTTTCCTTGATTTTACAAATCCGGAATTCATCACTTTACAAATCAGTGATTTTTCATTCTTCGACTCAACGATCATTTCAATCTCGCCATCATCGATAAGTATTCTGTTTCCGATGGCAAGATCCTCCACGAAATTGACATAAGTAACAGATAATCTTCCAGGAATACATGGCATATCCGGATTACCAATTATTTCAATCATTTCGCCGGCAATCATCTCAATAGGGTCCCGGGCAACGGTAGTTCTGATTTCCGGTCCTTTGGTATCGATCAGAATGGCTATTTCATCCGACACGTTGCGAACAGATTCCACCACTTTCCTGGAACCTTCAAGATCCTGGTGTGCTGTATTCAGCCGGACCACGTTCATGCCGGCCTCAAAAAGTTCACGGATATGGTCCTGAGAACATCGCTGATCAGATATTGTGGCGACTATTTTGGTATGTTTCTTCTGCATATTACCGGATTACAATTATTTGGGCAGACTGAGATGGACTCTCAGACTTTCCACTCCCAGGCGATAAGAATCGAGCCCGAATCCCATGATTGAACCAATGCAATTTGGACCTATGATCGACTTATGCCGGAAATCCTCCCTTTTCAGCAAGTTGGATATATGAACCTCCACCACCGGCACTTTTATGGCAGCCACCGCATCTGCAAGAGCCACCGAAGTATGAGTATATCCTCCGGCATTCAGGACGATGCCATCATAAACTCCGGGAGCGGAATGGAGTTTATCAATCAGCTCACCTTCCAGATTACTTTGAAAATAGTGCATTTCACTTTCCACGAACACAGGAATCAGGAGTTTAAAGTAATCTTCAAAAGATTGATTTCCGTAAATACTATTCTCCCTTGACCCAAGCAAATTAAGATTCGGGCCGTTCATAATCAGGATTCTCATTGGAATTATTTTACACAAAAATACTAAATCCCGCCGAAAAGCGGTTAATTTCGACTTTCAACACAAGCTATTGAGTGACGGTTATCCATATCGGGAGTCTTTCAAGGCGCATTTGCGGCTGGAGAAATCGTTGGCTGGCAATAGCATTGACGGATATCTGGCTGATGTTACCAAGCTGTTCCAATTTCTGAATATGGCCTATCCTTCCATTCAACCTTCTTCAGTTACCATGAACCATATCCGGGAATTTCTTTTCTGGCTCAATGGAATCGGGTTGGGAGCGCGATCGCAGGCCAGAATTATCAGCGGGATAAAAAGTTATTTCCGTTTTCTGGTGATGGAGAATCTTTTGGAAGAAAGTCCGGCTAGCCTTATTGAAACACCCAGACTACCCCGAAACCTTCCTGAAGTATTATCTGCAGAACAAATTGGGGAAATGATTGCTGCCATTGATTTGAGCGGAAAACAAGGACATCGCAATAAGGCAGTTATTGAGGTGATGTACGGATGTGGGTTAAGGGTATCTGAACTGATTAGTTTGAGAGATCGGAGAGCACACGTCTGAA
>CAILAQ010000443.1 GCA_903832165.1 uncultured Bacteroidota bacterium
CGATGGCCAGTGGGAAAAATCATGGACTCACAAGGATGGCATGGAACTCTATAAATATATCCGCGAGCTGAATGATAATATCCTTATTAATAACAGGGTTGATAAGGGTTTCCAGGGCATGGCCGGGATGACTGACAGTGTTGCCAAGTATGCCGGTGACTATGGAACACCCGAGCAGCGCATCGGCGTATTCAGCAAGGAATATCCATGGGAATCATGTATTACCGTAGGTGAACAGTGGGCATGGAAACCCAATGATAAGCTGAAGAGTGTGGAAAATATTGTCCATACTCTGATAAAAACTGTCGGAGGCAATGGCAACCTGCTCCTTAATGTTGGCCCGATGCCCGATGGCCGCATTGAACCACGTCAGGTTGAATTGCTGAAAGGGGTTGGTAAATGGATAGCCATTAATGGTGAGGGAGTATATGGAACCCGCGGCGGTCCGTTCCTTCCGAATGATAAGATGGCCTCTACCCATATCGGACAAGTGGTATACCTGCATGTAATGGATAAGTCGCTTAAAGAGATTGTTTTACCTTTGCCACAGGGGGTAAAAGCTAACCGGGTAAGCGTACTGGGCGGAAAATCGGTCAGTTACGATAACCGCGAGGGGGAACTGCTCATCAGGGTCCCTGAAAATCTGCCTGATTCACCAGCTTACGTACTAAAGATTAAATTGAACCGTGATGCCGGGACCATTGAACCCATCGGAATAAAATGATCCAAGTTCGTTTTGCTCATATCAAGGTGTTTTGCTTGTTAATCCGGTTGAGCGTTTCCTTCGCAGCAGTCGTATTAGCTGGTGGAAATCTGATGGCTCAGACTGGCGGATTGCTGGCCCCTGGTTGCTGGGAAAACAAAGCTAATGTTACAACGGTTTATGGCAATGTTAAAGGTGTTTCTGACAAGGGAAATACCTGGTGCTGGAGAGGAATTCCATACGCAGTTCCGCCTGTTGGCGCTTTGCGCTGGAAAGCTCCGGTTGATCCCGCTCCCTGGACCGGAATCCGGAGTGCGCGGAAATTTGCCAGTCCGGCTTCTCAGCTTTTTCCAAGATTAGGGCCAATGGGCTCGGAGGACTGCCTCCACCTGAATATCTGGCGTCCGAAAAATACCGAAACCCGGCTTCCTGTTTATGTTTTCATTCATGGCGGCGGAAATTCCATCGGTACTGGAAACTCAGGCGATTATTATGGTCATGCCGTAGCCGGCGAGTCAAAGATGGTATATGTTACGGTGAACTTCCGTCTGGGTGTGATGGGATGGTTCAGGCATCCGGCTGTTACCGGATCAGGAACTCCGGAAGATCAGAGCGGAAATTTCGGGACCCTTGATCTTATCAAGGCCCTGCAATGGATTCATAAAAACATTGAGGCCTTCGGCGGCGATCCGGGAAATGTTACGATCGCCGGGGAATCCGGAGGCGCTTTTGATGTACTCTCACTGATGACCTCGCCGCTGGCCAGCGGACTTTTCCATCGTGCAGTGTGTGAAAGTGGAATTAACATGATTTACAGCACAAAACAGGCTGAAGAGCAAACATTAGCGCTTGTTAAAAATTTGCTGATCGCAGATCGGAAGGCATCTGATGAACCCGCAGCTGAGCTGGTTTACAAAGGAATGAACGCCTACGAAATCGATACTTACCTGCGCTCGAAATCACCGGCGGAGATCATGAAAAGAATTCCGGTGATTTTCGGGGTCATGGCTCAGTGGCGCTCGATTTATACTGACGGAACTGTTTTGCCGGCTAAAGGATATCAGGTGTTTTCTGATGGTACCTGGGCAAATAAGGTTCCCCTGGTTATCGGAGTTAATAAAAATGAAGCTACACTTTTCAATTTATTATTGAGGAAGGATGCACCCGGGACCAGGGATTTTGAATTAATGTCGCGATATCAATCCCTTCTTTGGAGAGTTTGCGGACTTGATACGATTGCCAGAGCAATGGCCTCGAATCCGGGTTCTCCGCCTGTATATGCCTACCGGTTCGAATGGGGAAGTCCCGATAATTCCGGGTTTAGTGTTTTGCCCGATGAGTTGGGATCGAAGATTGGAGCCTCTCATTATGCAGAGATCCCATTTTTTCTGGGTATGAGAAAGAATCAGCTTTCACTGCTGACCGGAAAGACCTTCACTGCTAAAAATCTACCCGGCCGTGAGAAGCTGACGAGGCTGAGCCTCTCATACCTGAAGAATTTTGCAGCGCGAGGTAACCCGAATGGCACCGGTCTCCCGTTGTGGAACCCCTGGAATCCCGCCATCGGCGCTGATAAGTATATCGTCCTGGATGCAGGTCTGAATGATCTGAAGATCTCAAGTGGATCAGACAGTCTGAGCGTGAAAATGGTGATCGACCTGATCAAAACGGAACTCAGGGAACCCGAACAAACAAATATCTTAAAGAAACTATCTTCGCCACTGCCTTTCGGGCTCGGGAAGTAGGCTTCCACTTTTATTTTTCCCCTCCGACAATAATATAACCCTGTCCTTGTTTAAACCTTTGTTCAACACGCGTGTTCTAAGGGCATGAAATTTAGATTGATATTTTTTTGTTTTTTCGCCTCTTTATTGGCAATCACCAGGCCGACAATGGCTGATGAAGATGCCCGGTATTCTGTAAGCGGATATGTCAAGGATGCTATTACCGGTGAGGTACTGATTTTTGCCAGTGTGGCGATAGTTGAGATGAAAGCCGGGGTATCTACCAATCAATACGGCTATTATTCCATAAAGGTTCCTGCAGGCAATTATACCCTTTTATACTCTTATCTGGGTTACGAAACCGTTGAGCGTAAGATAAATCTGAAAGCCAATGTCACGATTGATATGGAACTTAAGCCAAAGTCCAACACTCTGAAGTCGGTTGAAATCAGTGCCGAAGGTATCAAAAGCGCCGTAAAGAGTCTGGAGATGAGTTCAATTAGGTTGGATATCAAGCAACTAAAAGCTATACCAGTACTTTTCGGAGAAAAGGATATTCTTAAAGGAATACAGCTATTGCCCGGTGTGAGTCCGAGCAGCGAAGGAGGAAGCAGCTATTTTGTCAGAGGCGGCGAAGCTGATCAGAATCATATACTGCTTGATGAAGCGCCTGTTTATAATGCTTCACATCTCGCGGGATTCTTTTCGGTATTTAATTCAGATGCCATCAAAGATGTTAAACTTTATAAGGGAGGCATTCCGGCGCCATACGGCGGGCGGGTTTCTTCGGTACTGGATATCCGAATGCGCGATGGAAATTCTAAAGAGTGGGGTATGACTGGTGGTATAGGTTTGATATCCTCACGATTATCGGTGGAAGGGCCCCTGGTGAAAGATAAAAGCTCGATCATGATTTCGGGCCGCCGGACCTATGCCGACGTTGCAGTAAAAGCCATCAGTAATGTTGCAGACAGTGTGACATTCTATTTTTATGATTTTAATTTGAAAGCCAACTATATCCTGGGTAATAAGGATCGTCTTTATCTTTCAGGATATCTGGGCAAGGATATTTTCGGCAGGCTGCAGGCCGGATTTGATTCCGGAAATTCAACCCTTACTTTCCGGTGGAACCATAATTTCAACCAGGAACTTTTTCTAAATACTTCGCTGATATACAGCGACTACAATTACGGGTTCAAGGCC
>CAILAQ010000444.1 GCA_903832165.1 uncultured Bacteroidota bacterium
CATTAGCACATTAGCACATTTCTTAATTGAGCTTTATTATAAAATCGAGTCCATCTTTCACATCTCCATCCTTCCCGGGTTTGAGCGTGAACGGTATGCCATCGGGTGTGGCGGTCATACCCAATTTCTTCATCTGATCCGGATCGATCCTGGCGATATAGGATCCGGCAGGCAATCCGAGGAAGCTGAAGTAACCATCGGGTTCTGTAAGTGTTTTGGCGAAGGGCTTGCCATCTTTGGTATAGAAGGTTACAGTAATCCTGCCCAGACCTTTATCACCGGCAGCACCTCTTAAAGTAACAACTCCGGCAGCTTCACCCATGATCGTGATCGGTATTTCAACCAGCTTGAACTGGTTTGGATCGACCATCACGCTCACATTTTTCAAACGCATCTGCCAGGCAATATTATCGAAACTAAAACTGTTAAGTTCGATAAGGTAGCTCATGTATGGCTCCAGATCGAATATCCGGATAACAGAATCGCGCTTGCTTTGTTCAACCCGGCCGCCATTGATACTGATCTTGAGACCTAATATTTTCGTTTCACCCTTATCGTACTTTCCGTTTCCGTTAAGATCCAGGAACGGCATCATGATAATGCCTCCTTTGCCAACACTTGTGCGACTGGAAGCTCCCAGATATTTTGTTTTCGCATCCACCATCAGACTACCGCTGGCCGTCTCCGAGAACGTATGAATAGCATTGCTTTTCCGGTAATTGAAGGAGGTCTGGGCCCCGCCGAATTCATATCGGAATCCAAACTGAATATTCTGCAGGCTGGTTTTGAAATTATACTCATACGATACATTCATGTAACCCCTTCTCATAAACTGCTTTTCCACTTCACCCTTCGCCAGCATAAATCGCATGGAGGAGTATTCAAACTGAGCCTGGGGCCGGAAAGTAATTTTAGCCGGCAGCCGGATACCCAAAGAAAGATTACTGTATATATATGGATTGGACAGATCGGCAATCATGGCATACGTGGTAAGGTTCGTACTGACACCGAAAAGGACCCCCGAAAGCAGCCAGTCAGTGGTAAAATAGCTGGTGGCAGGCATTATATTCTGCGATGCCGATATCCTTGAATACAGGAAGAACCGGTACGCCTTAATGGGGAACGATATTGAAGCTTTGCGCTCTTCGAGATAATTGAAATTGATGGCTTTCTGATTAGGATCATAACGGGTATAATTAACCTCGATCTGAAGGTTCTTAGCCGTGCGGTAATTAAGGATACCCTTTGCCCTTACGCCGTAAGTGTAATCACCTGAAAACAAAACATGCGAGCCCAGCCGGATGGAGGTATTCACAAATGGCATGAATTTTCCGGAAGTCACCGAGGAAAGATATTCAACCCCGGCCCCAACGGCCATCGACTTGCCAAGTCCGTAATTGGCATTGAACCTTGAAAAAATGCTGTGTGCGCTATCCTCCACCACTCCGGCACTGGCATTATATTGGAACTCCTTTGCCGGAAGAAAATTATAAGGAATGGTGATGGTCTGCTCCTTCGACCGCTCTTCTCCGAAAGTTCCATAAAACCGGAGCATCACATTAGTAGTACCGTACATCAAGGGTACTTCGAAGGTAAAGAAACCTGAAGCATCGGCCTTTTTATAGTCGACCAGAACATTATTAACATACAATTCAACAGCCCAGTCGGGCTCCGTATAATCATTAAGGGTATAGGAGCCGAAGGATCGACGGTAGGTGGTCGGCGCATTGGTCACCTGAACTCCCAAAACCGGATTAAACAGTGAGGAGGTCGCCTGTGATGCTATTTTCCCGGCCGTGATCTGGCGAAACACTTTCCGATCGTTATTCACCAGGCGCCACTGATATTGCTGATATTTTTCCACGAAAGGCTGACCGGCCGAGTATTGAAGCAAGACTTTTGCCTCCCCTCCGGCAACGATGCCTCCAAGGCCCAGGTTGAACCGGCTCTGCGTTTGGCCGCCAATCTCCTGATTTGCCGTAACGGCCCAATCGGCCATACCGAATTTGAACAGCGGATGACTTGCCGGAAAGGTAGTATCGGCCTTAACCTCTCCTTTCATTTTAACAATATTGGTGCGCATAAATTCCAGGCGCATATCACGGATTACCGGCAGTTCGATCTTGGTATTCAGAATTACCGACAAGCTCCTGAAATTGAACGAGCAATCCAGTCCGAACACCTCCCCAAAATAATCGGAGCGAAGGTAGAGGCTGGTCTCGGTGCGGACCATGGCATCCGGCTTAAGGTCCCAAACTTTCTTATTATAAACGATGCGGTTATGCAGCTTGTCCACCACATATTTTACTTCCGGATCGATAAAAAATCCGTAAATCGAGTCATTGGTAGGTGAAAGTGTATTCTTAATTTTCAGGCAGTCGAAAACATCCTGAACAGGCAGATACGCCTGTTGTTTGATATCCACCAAAGCCGGTATATCGCGACCCCCAACCCGCTGAACCATAAGGAAGATCATGGTTTCCTCCATGTCCGTCTGAGCCTCCGCTTTCGGCGGGGCCAATAAAACGAAAAGCGATAAGCACAGGGCATATCGCAAAAAGTAAGATTTATATGGTTTCTGCAGGACTTCCAAATTTATTAGCCCCTCATTCCTGGATAAAATTCACGTAAAAAGTACCTATAAATGCGCCTGAAGGTGTTGCAGCGGCGGAGCCTACAACCAAGGTGCCACCTATGTCAACGGTGGTATGCTCGCCGGTGGCCACAAAGGGAGAAGAGGGATTGGAGCCGCCTACAATCAGTGTCATCTTTGCCCCATTCGGTCCGGTTAATTCTGAATCAATAAAAATCAGGCTGATAAAAGTACCAGGCAATGCTGATACATCATATCTGGCAGTGGAAATAAAACTATTCAGCAGAATAATGTTGCCGGTCTTTGTCCGCTCGCCTGTTAATGGGTTAATAATAATAGTGGTTCCTGTTCCATCACCGGCACAAAAAGTTCCAAAAACCAGGTCATATTGCTTATTAACCGTTATTGAAATCGGTCTGGGCGGTTTTTGCTGTGCTTCCAGAGGAACATAAAAAACAGCTATAAAAAGCACTATTAACAGAGGCCTCAACAACCTCCGTGCCGATTGTTGAATTGGGCTATTCATAATTTAAACGCATTAGCAATTTTTCTGATTGAGCTCTCGTAGCCGACCGAACGGTAATAACATAAACTCCGGCATTCACATTAGGGTTGATCTGAATCGTTTCACTGCCGAAAACCGTTCTTTGCAGTACGATCTGACCCGACATATTCGTTACCAGTAAATTCCCGCCGGTGTTATAAGGAAGGTTCACTTTTACCAGCAAATCATTGCCTGAACGGGAGGTAACAAAAAGATTTTTCGTGATTGAAGCAGGGTCAGTAATTTCGGTATTGGAGAATACCAGGGAAAACCGCTGGTTGTATTCTCCCGCTTTCAGATTAAC
>CAILAQ010000445.1 GCA_903832165.1 uncultured Bacteroidota bacterium
GCCGATATAATTTATCACCAGCAGATCCGATACTGTTTGCCTTACATCCCGAAGGAATCTCTCTGACAATTCAGGACTTTCCACCATACGCCCGGTCAGCACCGGCATCCAGGTGGTCATGTCGTAACCGCGCAATCTTTTAAACTCTTCACGCATTTTCGGCGTCCAGTTCTGTGCGCCAACTTCCCAGCTGTCAACATGGGTTGCGGCAAAAGCTTTGCCTGCAAGCGGACCAACATCTTTAACCAGTTTTCCGATCATGCCATTATAATTGGCCTCAATCCCTTCCGGGCTCAGTTTATCGCATTCGGGTCCCCTGCCGGTCATTGGAGAAGGTGCATTTTCCGCGCCGGTGAATGTATGTCCGAACCTTACAACGGTCCATCCTGATGATTTACCTTCCAATTTCGGGGCATCCCAGGTTAGTTTACCTGAGGAATCCATATTGGCAGAGATATCCAGTATTTTACCAATCGAGATAATGGATTCAACGGGAACTTTTGAACCTTCAGTTGCTTCCAGGCTGCCGGGCATCATTCCACCCGACGACATGCTCTTTGCAGCGAGGTTCTTTATCCGGTAGGCCGGATTATTGGCGTCTGCCGGGGTTGGGAATGCAAGTACAGATATATCGCGATAAAAGCCACTGTTAGTTTTAGGCATGGGCAGGATACCTGAGAATTTCTTTCCAGCCGGCACCTGCTGGTCACTGGCCGTTACCACCTGCATCGATTTATCAAGAGGCACCCACGGACCGCCGCTGCCGTTCCAGCCGGCATCGTTATTCATGTTAACCTCGATGCCCAGGCGGCTTGCTTCTTCCGTCATGAATTTAAACAGTTCCCGCCATTTATCGCCCATAAATGCTACCGGTCCGACCGGAGCTCCCTGGTCAACCTCCATAATCAATACTCCACCGATGCCCACGCGTTTCATGGCTTCGAGGTCGGCGGTGATTCCTTCGCGCGTAATATTGCTGTTGAGCCAGAACCAGTATACCCAGATCCGGGCATTATCCGGTGGGTTAACAAAGTTTCTTGCCAGATTATCAACTGCACCGGTTTTTTTATCCGGGGTGCATTGGGGAAGGAATAATCCCATTCCCAAAACGATGAGTACAAGCAGAAATTTTTTCATAAGTATAATCGATAAATGGTTAGCAGAGCAATACCGCCGGGCTGCAGATGAACAACAAAATTGCCGGCCTTGTTCCGCTGAAGTGTTTCGTCACGATTTTTAAACACAGTCTCTTCCATGTTCAGGGTTAGCGGAACAAGTTGTCTGACAGTTGCTTTTGATGATTCGAAAACTGATTGCCCGGCGAAGGAAAATTCCACCGATTGTTGTCCGATGATTCCATTCACGAGGGTGATATTTATCTGACGGCCATCAGGCGTCAGCGATGCGCAAAGATCCACATCGCTATTTTCGGGTAACGTCAGCAACTTACTGCCCTGATGAATCTTAAATAATTCAAATACTTGACCCGCAGCATCCAATTCGGCCGACAGCGGTGAAACTTTTATAGCCCCTTCGTTAACCGGCATAAAAAAGCAGGCCATTTCCAATCCCAGCGCACCCGACTCCCTGCAAAACATGTTCAGCATCGAAGCGGCATAAATTCCCATCGGGACACTGCCGGTCAGCCCCCATCGGGTATTCCACTCGTCATAGATTATTCCCTGCTTTTTGCCGCCGGGATTTACCTGTTCGATAAAGCTGCGCGTGCTCCGGAGCATGGTCAGGGTATTAAGCCGGGGCGAACGGATAATCATGGAATAGTCGGCCAATGATTTCAGCGGATATCTGTCCAGTATATATTGATGGGCCGATACTGCATCGGTCAGGGAACCTGTTGCTTTCAGCAGGGGCATGTTCCAATCCTTTGCCGGATCATCACCGCCGAAAAGGGTACTTGGCACCAGTTTTATTTCCGGATCGATATTTTTCATGGCCTTTGCAAAGAGAATGGTCTGAGCCGTGCAGCCTGTAATTCCGCGCGCAGCTCCGCGTCCGAATGCGTAGAGTTCATTACCCACAAACCACCACTTGATGTTATATGGCTCTTTATGGCCCCGGGCGATTCTCAGATCACCCCATTTTGTACCGGCAGTACCGTTACAATACTGAACCCAATCAGCTGCATCGCCAGGGGTATTGTCGCTTAGGCGCACCGTTAGTACCGCCTCGCAATCCAGCTCCCGGCAAAGTGCCATAAATTCATCGATACCGATTTCATGGGTATCCGTATCATCCGTATTTCGAAAAAGAAAATCCAGACCGGTATTAACAATCGGGGGCCGCTGGTCCACGGGCAATAATCCATCCTTCCATGTATAAAACTCCGCGTAACAACCGCCTGGAAACCGAAGAATTCCGGGCTTGATCATTTTCAACTGTTCAACAACATCACGCCGCATACCGTGAAAGGCATCAGCTGGCATCAGGGATACTGCACCCACCCAGAAGGTTCCGGTCTCCCCGCTGATAATTTCAATCGTACAATTGGTTTGAGTTTCCGGAGCCTTGAATTCGGCGCTGATCAGTTGCCAGTCGCCAATCTTGCAGGAAAAGGTCTTCTCGAAAAATGGTCTGGCAGCATTGCCGGCAAGACGTACGCTCAATTTTCTCGCGTTCTCAGTTTTTACCCAGATCCGGACTGCATAGCTCCCGTCTTTTTTTACAGCCAGCTGTTCCTGCTGCTGGCTTAGACCGGCCAAAGTGCCCTTGCCTGAACCCTCTATGCGGACAGATTGTTTTCCCGCACAGGCCACAGTGGTATCGATACGGACCGAGCCTGCGGCACCCATGGCAGACCAGCGTTTTGGCTGATTATCTGCCGCCGCGGCAAATTTTCGGTTGGCTATCATCTGTGCACTTAATCCGCTCCAGAATCCCCGGCGGGTAACTTCAAGATTGTGACCGAAAAGCAAAGGTGAAATCACCTGTCCGGTATTATTTTCATCGATAAGCACCGAAATGTCCGTGGTCGGAATAATCTTTAATTCAGCCAGCCACTGCTGCGATTTTGCCTGCCACTCGTCCCACATCGGCCCGCTGTATCCATTGAGTCCATGGCCGCCTGAAGGCAGCTTCAGATAAAATGCAGGGATATTATGGGTTATCAGCGCATCATAAAAACCCTGGCTGTTTATGGGTTTTACCACGTCATCATCCAGTGCATGAGCAAGGAAGGTTGGTGGTGTCAAATCTGTTACCTGCTTCTCATTCGAAAATAGATTTATCAGGTCTGCTGATGGATTCTCTCCGAGCAGATTATTTCTTGAGCCGCCATGAGTATCAGTCCCCATGGTAACCACGGGATAAACCAGGATTGCAAAATCCGGCCGGGAGCTGAATCTTGCCACCGGATCAGCAGACTGCTTGTCGCCCTGGTCGAAATGTGTTGCAGCGGAGGAAGCCAGATGCCCGCCAGCCGAAAAACCAATGATTCCGATACGGCTGGGATCAATATTTAAATCAGGGGCTTTGGATCTGACCAGTCTTATGGCCTGTTGGGCATCCAGCATGGGTATTTTTGAATTTCCATGCGGGAGCCGGTATTCCAGAACAATTCCTGTTATCCCTTTCTTGTTCAGCCATTGGGCAATCCCCTGCCCTTCCGGGCCGGTAACGAGCATCCCGTAACCGCCGCCCGGGCAGATAACCATTGCAGCGCCATTTGGTTTGTCCGGCCGGTAGATGGTGATGACCGGATCCTTTCCTTTGGCGCTTCCCTGCGACTCAGGAATTGTTCCAGTCCAGAGTGGCATGGTCACCGGTGAAATATATCGCCCTTGAATAATCGCCTCAAAAGCCGGCAGAGCAGCTTCGTATATGGTTTCATGTCCGGATGCTGTTGGATGCTGACCATCGCAGGTTGCAAATCCAAAGAATCCAAGATCAACGAGATAAATGCTTTTATCAGCAGAGGCGGACTGATAGATATTGAAAGCTTTTGTTAAGGCAGATCGGGCCCGGCCGGATACGGGGACCATCACAACAATTTTCGTATCATTATTGACCCGGCTCCTCAGTTTCGTCAGGACATCAGTCACATCTTTTTCAGCAGGAGCGCCGTTTTCACCAAGATTAATCATCACAACATCAGGTACAGGATCGAGCTTTCCTGCTTTAATTCTGGCAGTAGTGGAAGTCGTACTGTCGATCAGGCTGGATAATGAAGGTATGCCGGCCATTCCCCCGCCCCAGTCGTATCCGCCGAATGCCAGACGTGATTCAGAAAAACCAAAATGCCGGGCAAGCAGATAGCCGTAACTGGCACGGGAATCATCTGATGCTGCCCATAAATCATCGGCCGGACGGCCCTGATTGGGTTCCAGTGCGGCACCGTCGCCGGATAATATCGAGTCGCCTATGGTCAGCCAATGTTTTCCGGCCACAGGGGCCTTCACCGCAGATCCCCCATCATCGACCATAAATCCCGATATCTTAACGGCATTCGGAGGCAGATCACCTGAATACCGATTCTCGAACGGCGACAATCCCTTAATATACAAATCGATTAATGGATCCGCTATGCCTTCTGCAAGCTTCACTGAGATTTCTCCGGCTCTGAGCTGATGGGTTTGAACGGCGCCGCCATTTACAGTCCAGGCAATGATCGGAAACCGGTTCGGCGACTCGAAAATCATATGCCCGGTGGAAACCTGAAGAGCCACCTGGCTGGTGCCTTTAAATTTTACGATTACTGAAGCTCCGCAAACCGAAGAGCTCGCACATCCATCCCTGTAAACCCAGTTATAGGGAGAGAGGCCGGCGGTAATATTATGATCACTGACCCCTATATTTTTTCCTGAAAGGTCGTGAACCTGGAGAAGAAGAATCAGAATGGAGGTCAGTAATGCTCTGATAGTCATTATTGCTGCTATATAAGGTTAAGCACTGGTATCTGTCCTGAAAATGTCAGTCGGAAAGAGTAGGCAGGAGATTCAAACGGAACGGTTGCCGGAAGTTTTACCACCAGTTCTGAAGCATCCTGCCGGTAGGTCAGCTTTTCCTGGCTGCCCAGCATGGATAAATTTACCAATGATTTTAACACGATCCTTGAAGAACCCAGTGTTTTAATCCTGAGCTCATTTCCTGGCCAGACGAGGCTGGTTATATACAATATGGTGTTGTCTTTACTGCGGGTAAATCGGAGGTCTCCGCCGTCATCAGCTACCACCCACGCCCTGGTCGAAAAAACAGCTTCCCCTATCAGGTCCATGCATTTCCCAAGATTGGTGAGTAGTGATATGGTTTCAGTCTCGAGTTCCCCGTCCGGTGTCAATGGCACATTCAGCAGAAGGTTCCCGTTTTTGCTGATCATATCCATCAGCATATGAACAACCTCTTTGGCCGACTTATATTTATCTGTTGCATTGCGGATCCAGTACCAGTCGGCACCCATGGTTTTATCAGATTGCCATTGATAATGCTGTACCCCATCCGGGTATCCGAACTCATAATTATTAACCGCGATATTGGGTGTCCAGTCAAGCTTGATGGTTGCAACAGCCTCCAGTTTTCCTTTATTCCATTTCTGGTTCTCATTGTAAAAATGCGACAGAACATTAAGCCCTGCCTGGTGGAAGGGTATTCCGCCATCGGTATAGTACAGGTCGGGATGATACTTATCCATCAGGTCGATCATCCGGTTTTCAAAGTTTTTTTCAAATTCAACCGGACCGATATCACTTCGCTGTTCATACCAGAAACTGGTATCATCCCACTTTGCGCCGTACAGATCAGAATATTCAGGATTCTGGCCATCATAAGGCACACCGGCCAGCGGGCCTGTTTTATCCGATCGATGTGAGGGCTGAAGCCACCGGTAGGTTCGTGCAACATGAGAGGCCACTCCAAGATGCAGTCCCTCTTTTTCTGTGGCTTTCTTCCACATTCCGACAACATCCTTGCCCGAAGTGACAACAGAGTTGAATCTTGGTTGATATTTCGAGTCCCACATATCAAAGTTGTCGTGATGAACAGCCACCGGAACCACATAACGCGCACCGGCTCTTTTATAGAGTTTTACGAGGCGATCGGCCTGATCCTGATCGAATTTTGCCGCGGTAAAAAGCTTACAGATGTCCTTGTAACCAAATTGCGACGGGTGTCCGTAGGTGGCCAGATGGTATTTATATCCTTCGCTTCCCTGCTCATACATCCAACGGGCATACCAGGTAGTTGCCACGCCCGGAATGCTTTGAGGCCCCCAGTGCATATAGATGCCCAATTTGGCATCCTCAAACCATTCCGGAATTTCATATTGCCTGAGCGACTCCATGGTTGGAACAAACCCGATACCGGCTGGTTCAGTATCGGCCGAAGCGGCGATTCCGACCGAACAGAAGGTAAGCGCTGCGATGCCATTGGCACCATAAAGCAACGTTTTGGCCGATCCTGCCCAATCTCTTCCAATCAGGTAGGTGATTTTTCCGGCTGATGAAGGCCCTGTAAGTTTGATTGTTATAACATTGCCGGAAGCCGATCCTGAACTGATGGAGGCTATTTCCTCATCGAGGTATAGGTTTATTTTAGCCTCTTCATTCCAGACCATCGGCTGACCAAATTCAAGAGCGATTTCATTCTTTGCACTGCTGGTAAACCACGCCCGCCTGAGGTTTGGCGCCGTGATGTCTGTTTTCGGAACCAATCCATAATTATCCTGTTCCACCAGCGGACTCATCAGCTGAGCCACCTGACGGTAGCCTTCCGGGTCGAAATGACACATTCCCTTTCCGCTCGTGGGAAACACAATGCCCAGAGTCGACATGATGCGCATATTTGAAAACAGTGCCGGGAGTGTCCGCTGCTCCTCGCGAAGCTGATCGTCCTTGGGACCCATCATACAGGGCAAAGGCCATACCTGAAAGATATAGTAGTGCTGAATATTCGGAAAGTCCTGTTTCCAGCAGGCTGCCAGCTCAATAAAATATTGCTGGTATGTTTTGTAATCCCAGTCGCCCGTTGGCGCTGCCGCACCGCTGTTATTTTCGCCCTGGTGCCACAGTACGGCGCGAATGCCGTGAGTTAACCGGGCCGCTTGTATCCGGGTAAGCAACCGCCCGTAAATAGTTGTTGAATCATTCGGATTGAGCTCATTACGCTGATGCTTATCAACCCTGGTGCCGCCAACGGCCCCGTTCAGAATGCATATCGGAATGCCGTATTTTTCTACCAGATTATTGGCAAACACCATTCCCCAGCTTCCGATCTGTTGTGTTCCATAACCGGGCTGACCCCAGATCCGGCTGCGTATGGCATTTCCCCATCCGCCCCTGATGCTGCCGTCATGCGAATTTCCATAGCTCCTGATCCAGTCGTTAAACTGAACTGGTGCATCCGGTTCAGGTCCATTATTTGCCCCGGTAGCTTCAGCATTGGATTGTCCCTGTATGATGAAGGCATCGCCGCATATCAGGTTGCCCACCGTTTTCAGTACGGTTTCCGTTTTTCCGGTTTTCATACCAAAATCAGCCCGATATTTTATCAGTCCGGGTTTAAGCTTAACAGAAAAAGCATATCGTTTATCTTTCAATAATTTAATATTTTGATGGTTATATAGCTTTCCATCAGCATAAACATTCAGAAAGACAGAATCCGCCAACTGATCCATCACTCCATTATAATAGAGTGTGCCGATATTTTTATCGTCGCGGGGATAAAACTGGTTCTCCTCGGGTTTCTCCTCTTTTCCGGGTATCCGCTGAATCCAGGGATCGCTTTCGGGTTCGTTTACCATGATCGGAATCGAAGAGGAATAATCTTCACCTCCGTTGTTTACAGCCAGTGTCACCAGAATCTTTCCCTTGCATTGTGAGCGCAGCAGGATCAATTTTCCAGCAGCCATTTTTTTGATAACAGCGCCGCCGGAAACCTTCCAATTATAGGTCAAAGATCCCGCGCCTGCGGATTTCATTGCCGCAAGATTGCTCACCTGCGGCAATACTTCTATCGTATCGCGCCCGTTCCAGGCGGATGGCGCCCTTAAGGTAAATACCGGTTCCGGAATCCGTTCGCTGATGGTAACGGGGATATTAATTGTCCTGACAGTATCCGGATAAACAGCCTTCAGCAACAATAAAAAACTCTGATCAGCCACTACCCGACCGGCATCAAGCGTATAGGAAAGCCGGTCAGCCGCCACAACCGTCTCAGCGCCATCACGTTTGATTATCCAGTATAGCTTGGTTGCACCACCGGCCTGAGCGGTAACGGTGACAGATTTCCCCTCTGCGACTTCGATTTTCGGAACCGATACCGTGAATGCATTACCCGGCTGAACCAGCGGCCCGACGAGAGTCTGCACCTGTTTTTGATTTTCAAACTGAAGACGAATCCAGTCGGCCGACCGGGCCACTTTTGAAATTCTCGTTTCATCGATATCACCGGAAAACGAGTAATCATTATACCAGCCGCCAATCCACATTCTGGCCGGACTTTTTATGGCCAGGGGACTCTTCACCACCGCGGAAGCCGCATCGAGCTTTCCATTGACATATACTCTTGAATCACCTTCCCGGTATGTATGAACCACCTGTATCCACTGATTCAGCGGCAGACCGGCGCTTCCGCTGACATTTGCTCCGGACCAGTAACAGTCGATCCGCATTTGCGGCGGACTGGCAAAAGTCATCGTAACCTTTTCGGTTTTTCCTTCATTACCCCAGCCAATCACCAGCCCGTTTGGCTTATTGGGCCGAATCCAGGTCTCGGTGGTACTTTCTGTTGCGCCTGTCGGAAAGTTTGTGATTTTCTCACCGCAATTAATTCCCTGTTCTTCATTCAGATGTCTTGCCATGCCAATCATTCCGTCGGTTGCAGTAGTCCCGGCATTTACCGGAACAAGGGAGCCCGCTTCATCTTTCAGGCCATCATTCATATGCAGAACGGCCAGATAACCATTTGATTCACTGAATACTGCCTTGCCATCCGATTCACTTTTCGCATCAGGCTTACCCCAGTACATTTTTATTTCCTGACGTGTATTGCCTTTAATTTCAGGTATTCTTATCCAGATATTTGCCGTGCTCTTCTTTGCATCCCAGCCTTCAATCTGGTAGGCCAGCGCCTTACCGGAAACAGTGGCAAAGCGTACATCTTCACCGCCCTTGCCTGCCTGTTCGAAATTAAATGTTCCCTTATCAAGCTTCAGCAACAAAGGAAAATCCTTCACTAACGCCGATACATGCAGATCAGCACCATCAGGAGTAGTCAGGATATTGAATGATCCGGAGTATTTCCACCCGCTGTAAGGTATCGGGCTCAGGGCATTATCGGTCCCGTCAGTCACCACCATAACTTCGGCATACGGATTTCGTTCGGAGGCGCTTAATGGACAGGAAGCGGGATCGATGGTAAGAATGCCGTTGACAAACTGATATTTCATTGGCCTTTTAGCCGGATCAGACAACATATATACATTGGTGATCGCATTGAGATTTTTCCCGGCAACCTGAATCACATCTTTTAATATAACTAACTGATTTGTCCAATTTAAGACATGAACAAACAGCTGATGCGGCTTAACGGTGAGCTTGATATTCTCCGGCGGGTTAACCGGTATTCCATCGGCTCCGTAAATGCTACTGCCATATTTATTGAGCCACGAGCCCATCTGACTTAAAATTGATGTGGCTTCAGGGATAATCACTCCCTTTCCATTTGGCCCGACATTGAGCAGGTAGTTCCCGCCCTTGCTTACGATATCGATCAGATTATGAACCGCCTGTTTCGGGCTCATAAAACTATCGCGGGCGGAAAATCCGTAGGAAAAGCCCAGCGTTCCGGGATTCTCCCAGCCACCGGCCTGATAACCGCCGGGTGTTTCATTATCGCCTTTGGAACCATAGTCTCCGTCGGTGGATCCCACGAAGTTGCTGATGCGGCTGTTGATCAGGCAAAACGGCCTGACTGTATGAATGAGCGAATCCAGTTTTGCCACCTCTTTCCGGGTTTTCAGGCCAATCCCGTCGAACCAAACAATGTCGATCGGATACCGGGTAACCAATTCCTCCACCTGCTTGTAAGCATAATTTGGAAAGTAACTATTGTGCCATCTTTCCATGGCATCTGCTGCCTTATTTTGCGGATAATCCCAGAAATTGCATTGGTTGTATCTGCCGTCGCATGAAGCATCCGGATGATGCCAGTCGCGGTCGACCGAATAATAGACCCCGAATTTCAGACCCTGCCTCTGGCATTCCGCTGCCAGTTCCGCAACCGGATCGCGGTGAAAACGGGTCATATCAACAATATCATACTTGCTGACCTTTGAGTCATACATAGCGAATCCGTCGTGATGTTTGGCGGTAAAAACGATGTATTTCATCCCCGCATTTTTCGCAATCGCTACCCAATGTTTTGCGTCAAAATCAACCGGATTGAATTCCCGTATCAGGGAATCGTATTCAGTATTGGGAATCTGGCGAAACTTCAGCCATTCAGAATAGCCGCCTTCGAAAGCACCTTTCCAGAATCCTCCGGCCTGCGCGTAGGCACCCCAGTGGATCATCATTCCAAAACGTGCATCGAGCCACCATTGCAGGCGCTCCTGTTTGGTCACTTTGGCAGGAAGATTTTCCTGACTGAATACTTTCCCGGTTCCGGGAAGCATGAGCGCCAATAGTATGGCAAAAGCAATAATATTCTTCTTCATATATTTTCTCCAATATCTTCTAATGTTCTGCTCTTGGTTTCAGGGAAATATCGCCATACAACAATCACCTGAACCACCATCATGACTGCAAAAAACGTAAAGGAATAAGCTACACCGAATTGAAAAGCCCTTTCAACGACAGGGAAAAGGAAGGTAATCAGTGCGGCAAAGAACCAGTGGGTAAAACTCCCGAGCGACTGGCCTTTTCCCCGAACGCGATTCGGGAAAATTTCTGCGATCAGCACCCAGATAACGGCTCCAGTGGAGAAAGCAAAGAACATAATATATACCAGGAGGAATATCAGGAGGCCATACCCGGAAAAATTCTGGGCGTAGAAAGTCCGTGCAATCAACCCGAGGCATATCGACATACCTATAGAACCAACAATCAGCAATTTACGCCTTCCTACGCGATCAATAAGTATCATACCGAGAATGGTGAAAATTCCGTTTGTTATACCCACGAGAATCGACTGAAACATGGAATCTGCGTTTGACAGTCCGCTCATTTCAAATATCCTCGGGGCATAATAGAGTATGGCGTTTATCCCCGAAAACTGGTTAAACATGGCAACCAGAAAAGCTACTGATATCGGTTTAAAATATTTCATTGAGAATAGCCCGACTGCCTTTTCTGTTGATTTTACCAGACTCAGCTTGATTTCCGCGATCTCTTCCTCAATGGCTGAAATCTCGATTCTTTTCAAGATAGCCCTGGCCTTATCTGTTTGACCTATCTTGATAAGGAACCTTGGACTTTCAGGAATCAGGAATAGCAGGGAAAAGAAGATAAATGCAGGAAATCCGGCTACGCCAAGCATCCATCTCCACGGATCGTGACCCACATCGCGGAGCAGATAATTGGAGATAAAAGCCATCAGGATTCCGAAAATCACATTAAACTGAAACAAGGCGGTCATTCTGCCCCTGATCTTTGCCGGAGAGATTTCAGCAATATAGGTCGGGGCTACTACTGAAGAGGCTCCAACACCGATCCCGCCCAGAAAACGGAAAATAATAAACCAGGATACACTGCCTGCCATTGCGCTGCCCACTGCGGTTAACACATAAAGGCCTGCTATAATGAACAATACAGGCTTGCGGCCATATCGGTCAGAAGGTCTTCCGGAGATCAGCGCTCCGATTACTGTACCCATCAGGGCGGAGGAGATCGTAAATCCATGCCAGAATGAGGATAGTTGAAACAATTCCTGTATCTGCTTTTCAACTCCGGAAATAACGGCTGTGTCGAAGCCGAAAAGGAAGCCTCCGAGGGCAACTATGATCGACCAGGTGAAGACCCTGTTGTTGGTTTTTTTCTCCATGCGTATATGGCTATTTTAAAGGTTTGCGAAGATTAAGAGGGAGCAGCGCAGGGAATGGGGCGTGCGGCTCAGTTTGATACCAGTAGGCAACTGATGCAATATCGTCGTCGAGCAAACGATATTTCCCATCGGAACCCCACCCTAATGCCTGTATGGTGACTTTCAAATCATTTTTAAAACAGACCGGATCCTGTATCTGCCAACGGTAAAGACTCCACAGATTGGGCAGTTCGCCCTCGGTTGTTGTCGGGAGGGTGGTTCCTGCATAAGCGGTTGTATAGGGTTCAGCGAATCCATAGCTGCCGAGAAAATAATCCTCCGTTCCGGTTCCGCAGATGGTTGGAAATTTAGTGTCGCCATCCATAAAGAATTTAATTTCACCTTCGCCGAACCAGCCTTTGGAGGTCATCTGTGTCCAGGCGAGAAAAGTACCCACGTACTTACCATTTCCTTTAACACCGTCGAGTATCACGTACGGATTCGTTCCGCCGGTGCGCGCGCGGCGCCATTGTGCGTGGAAATATCCAGTATTTTTTGCGACAGGCTTCAGGGCATAAGTGATCTGAAAAGCAAGCAGCCCAAGATCGTTGGGGGCCTCATTGGAGAAAGTCACTTTTACATGTTTCCTGAAAGGCATCGGCCAGTAACAGTTCAATGCATTCAGAGGATTTACCGTGATCACCGCCGAATTAACCCGTGCAAACTTTTCGTGTCCGACGGCAAAAAAATCGGGCACCGGAACTTCAATGGAAGGGGTGGTTTCGTTATCCCAGTAAACCCTGATGATATTCGCGCGGCTCAATCCTTCAACCATCCAGATATGCTGAATAATACCGGGGCCGTCAACATCCATCAGTGTGACCGTTTCGCCGGCGTTTACTCTTAAAAAGGGCTTTACTTTCCAGCCCTGGCCAAGATCATCGGCAGCCCTGGCTGAGGCAGCAGGCTTAAGTTCTTTGGGATCGGGTATGGCCATGCCGCCCTTGCCGCGTTCCCCGGTCATATTTTCAGCGGAGATGGAACGGGTTTCAGAATTGTCGAGTGTCGCCAGGCCGGCGAGTCCGAATGGAACGGATTCGCTGTTTTCCCTGCA